>USAY01000053.1 GCA_900552755.1 uncultured Collinsella sp. | reverse complement strand
AAGGGCAAGCAGGGCCGTTTCCGTCAGAACCTGCTGGGTAAGCGTGTCGACTACTCCGGCCGTTCGGTTATCGTTACCGACCCCAAGCTGCTGCTGCACCAGTGCGGTCTGCCCAAGACCATGGCGCTGGAGCTCTTCAAGCCCTTCGTCATGAAGCGCCTGGTCGAGCTTGGCAAGGTCGAGAACATCAAGGGTGCCAAGCGCGCTATCGACCGCGGTGCCACCTTTGTGTGGGATATCCTCGAAGAGGTCATCGACGGCCGCGTCGTGCTGCTCAACCGCGCACCGACCCTGCACCGTCTGTCCATCCAGGCCTTTGAGCCGGTGCTGGTCGAGGGCAAGGCTATCCATCTGCACCCGCTGGTCTGCTCGCCCTTCAACGCCGACTTCGACGGCGACCAGATGTCTGTCCACGTGCCGCTGTCCAGCCAGGCTCAGGCCGAGGCTCGCGTGCTTATGCTCTCTGCGAACAACCTGCGCTCGCCGGCATCCGGCAAGCCGGTCAACATCCCCTCGCAGGACATGATCATCGGTGTGTACTACCTCACCCAGGTCCGCGACGGTCTGCCGGGCGAGAACCACGTGTTCGCCAGCTTCGACGACGCGCTGCACGCCTATGACTGCCGCTCCGAGGTCGACATGCAGGCCAAGATTCAGGTCCGCGTGTCCGCTGCCGACGCCAATGTCATCAACGAGGACGGCACCCGTATCTTCCGCGTCAAGAACGGCAAGAATGAGTTCGTCGACTACGACGTCACCGGCAACAAGACCGCGCGCTTCGAGACCTCCATCGGCCGCATCATCTTCAACCGCCAGTGCCTGCCCGAAGACTATGAGTTCATGAACTACAAGATGGTCAAGGGCGATGTGGCCAAGCTGGTTGCGGACTGCTGCGATCGCTATCCCGAGGCCAAGGTCGGCCCGATCCTCGACGCCATCAAGTACTCCGGCTTCCACTACGCTACCCGCGCCGGCCTCACCATCTCGGTGTGGGACGCTCTCATCCCTGCCGAGAAGCAGGAGCTGCTCGACCGCGCCCAGGCCAACGTCGACCAGATCAACGAGTACTTCGAGGAGGGCTTCATCAACGAGACGGAGCGCCACATCGAAGTCGTTAACGAGTGGACCGCTTGTACCGATAAGGTTGCAGCGCTCATGCTCGACATGTTCGACGAGGAGAACCCGCTGTACATGATGGCCGACTCCGGCGCCCGTGGTTCTAAGACCCAGCTGCGTCAGCTCGGCGGTATGCGTGGCCTGATGGCAGACATGTCCGGCGAGACGATCGACCTTCCCATTAAGGCGAACTTCCGCGAGGGCCTGCTGCCGCTCGAGTACTTCATTTCGACCTACGGCGCCCGTAAGGGCCTGGTCGATACCGCATCCCACACCTCGGACTCTGGTTACCTGACCCGTCGTCTGGTCGACGTGGCCCAGGACGTCATCGTCCGCGAGGAGGACTGCGGTACGCACGAGGGCGTCACCTACAACCTCATCATCCCCGGCACCACCGACCTCAACACCGACCTCGTCGGCCGTTGCTTCATTGAGGACGTCGTGGCTCCCGATGGCACCGTGCTCTTTGAGCAGGACGGCTACATCGAGAAGGTCGCCGACATCCAGAAGATGGTCGATGCGGGCCTTAAGAAGGTCAAGCTTCGCGCGCTGCTCACCTGCCGCTCCAAGTACGGCGTGTGCCAGAAGTGCTACGGCTGGGATCTTTCCACCCGTCGTCCGGTCGCCATCGGTACCGCGGTCGGCATTATTGCCGCCCAGTCCATCGGCGAGCCCGGTACGCAGCTTACGATGCGTACCATTCACTCCGGCGGCGTCGCTGGCGTCGACGATATTACGCAGGGTCTGCCTACGGTCAGCCGTATGTTCGATATCGTCGGCAACGTCAACGAGAAGATTCTGGGTCGCGAGGCCGAGCTGGCCCCGTACTCCGGCCACCTCTCGATTAAGCCCGAGAAGTCCGAGTACGTGCTGACGCTCACCGACTCCGAGGATCACACCCGTGTCCTCGACGAGCGTCGCGTTCCCGCTTCGGTGCGCTTTATGCCCGAGATCGAGGACGGCTGCGAGGTTCGCGCCGGCGACCAGATCACCAAGGGCTTCGTCAACTTCCGCAACCTGCGCAAGCTGACCGACATCGAGTCGACGATGCACACCTTCGTCGAGAGCGTCAAGGACGTCTACACCAGCCAGGGCGTCGACCTGAACGACAAGCACATCGAGGTGCTCGCACGTCAGATGCTGCGTCGCGTTCAGATCACCAACCCCGGCGACTCCAAGTACCTGCTTGGTCAGTACGTCGACCGCTACGAGTTCGCCGACGAGGTCGAGCGCGTTGCCCGTCTGGGCGGTCAGGCTCCCGTGGCCGAGCCCGTCATCCTGGGTACGCTCAAGGTCGCGTCCAACATCGACTCCTGGCTGTCGAGCGCTTCGTTCATCCGTACTGCCGGCGTCCTTACCGAGGCTGCCATTGAGGGCAAGGTCGACCACCTGCTCGACCTTAAGTCCAACGTCATCGTCGGTAAGAAGATCCCGGCTGGTACCGGCCTCAAGCCGTACGCCAACGCCAAGCTGACGTATCGCACGGCCGACGGCTACGTGGACATCGACGGCCCGGCTTCGCCCAACGCCAAGTCGCTGCCCGAGTGGGCTCCTGTGGAGCTCAAGGACCTGGACGAGCAGCTCCCACAGCAGCTCGACTGGGCCGGCTACGACGAGTTCGGTGGTGCTGACGGTTCGTTCACCCGCAACGGCCACACCATCTCCGCCGAGAAGGCTCGCCTGTACCTGTTCGACGACCTGGGCGTGTCGCAGCGCTGGACCAACAAGTTCAGCGAGGTCGGCATCGAGACGGTCGGCGACCTGGTCGGCAAGTCCGAGGAGGATCTGCTGCGCATCGATGGCATCGGTGCCAAGGCGATCGAGGAGCTCCGTGACGGTCTGGAGGCCCACGACCTGCTCTACATCCTCGAGAACAACGACGACGTTGCCGACGAGGAAGACCTCTCGCAGCTGCTGCAGATGGTCTTTAGCCCCGACGGTCCGGACGACATCCTGTTGGGCACCTCCGCTGCGCCGACGCATCACGCCGACGCCGACGAGGAGCTCCTGGGCGCCCCGATCGACGACAAGAAGGCTCCCGCCAACGGTGCGATCAACGAGGACATGGCTTCCCTCGACGAGCTGCTCAACCAGCTCGTGGACACCGACGACGCCGAAGAGGCCAAGGACAACGACGAGGAGTAACTAGTTCCGCCGTTCTAACGAACGGCGGCAACCTCCGTCGCTGCGCGGCCCCCAGAGCTACAATCTGTCATTCAAAAGGCAGGGCATGACCAAAAGGTCAATGCCCTGCCTTTTTCATGCCACCTTGTACGCTCTGGGGGCCGCTCGCTTGCGTATGCTCAACCTGTTGCGTTCCGTTGATCCCTTGCCAAAAAAGGGACGGATTAATTTTGGTAGGTTTTTACTGCTTGAATTTGAAACATTTTGTCCGGCCAGAGCGTATCTATGGTGAGGGCCTCATCGAGAACCATTAACGTCACCGGGAGGTGATTATGGAAGAGCAAGCATTTAGACAGGCGGTTGAAGATCACAGAGATGTCGTGTTTCGAATCGCATTGACGTATCTGCGCGATCGTGCCGATGCCGACGATGTCGCTCAAGACGTCTTTCTGAAGTTACTCAAAAGCGATGCGCAATTTGAAAGCTGGGAACATCTTCGTCGATGGCTTGTCCGGGTCACGATCAATGAATGCAAATCTCTCTTTCGAAAGCCATGGAGGCGTGTGGAGGATATTGAGAACTTGGCCGATTCACTCTCGGCAGCGCAGGATGAGACCAAGGTGGTCCTGTCAGACGTTATGCGACTTCCGGAACGATTCCGTGTTCCCATCGTGCTCTATTACTATCTAGGCTTTTCGACCTCAGAGATTGCCGAGTTGTTGCATGTACCAGCCGCGACCGTTCGAACGCGTTTAGCTCGCGGTCGATCGAAGCTCAAATTCATCTTAGAGGAGGGCGACCGTGAAATCCAATCAAATCAAGCAGGCCTTCGAGTCCATCCAAGCCGATAGCAATCTTGCAGATCGCGTCCTTAATACCGCTGCGGGTGAGCCGCTTCATCGAAAGGGCCACGCGAAGCCTCTCTATGTTGCCGTAATCGGATGTCTTGTCGGAGTGCTGGCGACCGGAGGGGTCGCCTACGCCGTTGTCAATTCCAGCTATTTTGCCTCAGCTTGGGGAAACCACGGCAACGGGGATTCCATTACCTGGACCAACGGCGGCTCATCGGGGACTCAATATACCTACACCAGAGAGTTCGGTGATGGCATCGCGCCCCAAAGCCTGGAGGGCACAGTCCAGAAGGTTGATCTGTCCGTCGAGGGTAATGGCTATACGCTCGATATCCATGAGATGGCTATTGACCAAAACGGCTGCGGAGCCGTGACGTTTACGTTGTCCAATCCAAATGGCGTTAACTACTACAAGCCGGCAGCAGAGACAGGCGAACTTGTTCTCTATGGTGAAGAAGAACAGGGCATCGGCACGCCCGATATGAAGTTCGGCGAGGAATGGCCTGACACACGCAGCACCATTGATAAGGACACATCAAGCGATACTGTCATTAATGGCACGATGTACTTTGCCGCTATGGATCGCGAGCGAGATTTGCAACATGCGGTCACCTGGAATATCCACTGGACCGAGGGTGAAGGTGAGAGTGCGAGGCGGTTTGAGGCGTCGACACCCGAGTTCAATATTGGAGCGTACGTCGATACAAAGGAACTCCGCTCCGGTGACTCGCCTCTTGAGATTAGCCCGTTTTCCATCCAGACGCACATCGATGATTTGGGCTATGAAGCAGTTGATAATAAGCTGACCGTCAGCTACAAGGATGGATCGGAGCAGATTATCGAAGATGACGACGCAGGGGTGTTCAACTTATATTTTTCTTATGGGCGCAATAGCGGAGAGAACATCTGGGTGCCAACGAAGTTGATTGATGTCGAACAAGTGGTCTCAGTAACGCTTGAGGGCACGAGGTGCACGTCAACAGGGGAGACCGAAACAAAAGTACCCTTTACCATCGTCTATTCGTAAGGTCTGAGGCCGCTTCCTACTAGGGGAAGCGGCCTTCTTTGCGGTAAATGGGCGGTTAGACCGCACGATATTCGCCTGCATTTCTGAAGTATGCGGCAAAATCTTGATGGGTCGACCACACCGTATATGCTCAAGCGTTCTACCTGCGGGTTTGTTATCGCAAAATCCCTGTGTGCTCGGTAAGTTCATAATTTGCCGCATACTTCCGAAAACACCGTCAATCTACAGTGTTAGTGAGGTCGGATCACCGCTGGAGCGCGACGTTTCCCCAGATAAAACCGACCAAAATAAACCTGTCCCTTTTTGGCAGGTAACGTTGCCCCAACGAGCACGTCGGATTCCTGTGCCGCCCGGTCCGGGAATCCACACCCGCGCACAGAAGGGGATTCCTTTTGTGTAGGCTTTGCGGAAATATGGCTATTTTAGGATACGCCCGGCGGCGTGGTCTGTTGACGGCACAGCTAACGCCACGTATCCTATCGAACTGCGTGTTTCGTAGGGGGATGCTGACCCCTCGATTCAAGCCGTTGCACTTTACAGAAAGCTGGAATCATTCGAGAAGGAGTACGCTTTGCCTACTATTAACCAGCTGGTTCGCCAGGGCCGTCGTTCCGTGCCCAAGAAGTCCAAGAACGCTGCTCTGCAGCACAACTCCCAGAAGCGCGGCGTGTGCACCCGCGTCTTCACCACGAGCCCCAAGAAGCCGAACTCGGCTCTTCGTAAGGTTGCCCGTGTTCGCCTTGTCAACGGCATCGAAGTTACTGCTTACATCCCGGGTGAGGGCCACAACCTGCAGGAGCACTCCATCGTGCTCGTCCGCGGCGGTCGTGTCCGTGACCTCCCTGGTGTCCGTTATCACGTCATCCGTGGCGCCTACGACGCTGCTCCGGTCCAGAACCGTATGCAGGCCCGTTCCAAGTACGGTGCTAAGCGCCCCAAGGCTAAATAAGCCAGATAACGTTTTGATACTTTCGCCGTGTGCCGCCTAAGCGCCGCACGGTAGACACTTAAGGAGATTTCACATGCCGCGTCGTGCAGCAGCTAATCGTCGTGAGGTTCAGCCTGACGCCGTTTACAACAACCGCCTGGTGACTCAGCTCATCAACAAGGTCCTTCTTGACGGCAAGAAGGCCACCGCTGAGCGCATCGTTTACACCGCTTTCGAGATCGTTGCCGAGAAGTCCGAGGGTGGCGACGCTCTCGCTACCTTCAAGAAGGCTATGGACAACGTCAAGCCCACGCTCGAGGTTAAGCCCAAGCGTGTCGGTGGCGCTACCTATCAGGTCCCGATGGAGGTCAACTCCCGTCGTTCCACCGCTCTGGGTATCCGCTGGATCGTCAACTTCTCCCGCGCTCGCAAGGAGAAGACCATGGCCGAGCGTCTCGCTAACGAGATCCTCGACGCTTCCAACGGCCTGGGCGCTTCCGTCAAGAAGCGTGAGGACGTCTTCAAGATGGCCGAGGCCAACCGCGCGTTCTCTCACTATCGTTGGTAAGTTAAGGTAAGGAACTAACATGGCTAAGCCTAAGTACAAGCTTTCCGATACCCGTAACATCGGCATCATGGCCCACATCGATGCCGGTAAGACCACCACGACCGAGCGTATTCTTTACTACACCGGTAAGACCCACAAGATCGGTGAGGTCCATGAGGGCGCTGCCACTATGGACTGGATGGTTCAGGAGCAGGAGCGCGGCGTAACCATTACCTCCGCTGCTACCACGTGCTTCTGGAACAAGGACGGTAAGGACTACCGCATCCAGATCATCGACACCCCGGGCCACGTTGACTTCACCGCCGAGGTCGAGCGCTGCCTGCGCGTCCTCGATGGTGCTGTCGCCGTCTTCGACGCCGTTGCCGGCGTTCAGCCCCAGTCTGAGACCGTTTGGCGTCAGGCTTCTACCTTCAACGTCCCCCGCATCGCCTTCATCAACAAGTACGACCGCGTGGGCGCTGACTTCTTCAACGCTATCGAGACCATGAAGGATCGTCTCGACGCCAACGCTGTGGCCGCTCAGGTCCCGATGGGCGCCGAGGACAACTTCTGGGGCGTCATCGACCTCGTCACCATGACCGCATGGGACTTCAAGGCCGACGACAAGGGCATGACCTACCCCGAGCCGATGGACGAGATCCCGGCTGAGTTTGCCGACATCGCTGCCACCAAGCGCGAGGAGCTCCTCGACGCTGCTGCCAGCTTTGACGACGAGCTCATGGAGAAGATCCTCATGGAGGAGGACTTCACCGTCGAGGAGCTCAAGGCTGCTCTGCGCAAGGGCGTTCTGGCCAACGAGCTCAACCTCGTCTTCGTGGGTTCCGCCTACAAGAACAAGGGTGTTCAGGAGCTGCTCGACGCTGTCGTCGACTACCTGCCCAGCCCGCTTGACGTCGAGGCCGTCACCGGTACCGATCCGGACACCGGCGAGGAGATCCAGCGTCATCCTTCCTTCGACGAGCCCTTCTCCGGCCTGGTCTTCAAGATCATGACCGACCCGTTCGTCGGTAAGCTCACCTACGTCCGCGTTTACTCCGGCCGCGCCGAGTCCGGCTCCTACGTGGTCAACGCTTCCAACGGTCAGCGCGAGCGCCTCGGCCGCATCCTCGAGATGAACGCCGCCGAGCGTATCGACCGTGACGACGCTGCCGCCGGCGACATCGTCGCTTGCGTCGGCTTCAAGAACTCCACCACCGGTGACACCCTGTGCGCCGAGGGCAAGGAGATCGTCCTCGAGAAGATCGAGTTCGCTAAGCCCGTTATCGACGTTGCCATCGAGCCCAAGACCAAGGCCGAGCAGGACAAGATGTCCCTGGCTCTGACCAAGCTCGCCGAGGAGGACCCGACCTTCCAGGTGTCCACCAACCACGAGACCGGCCAGACCATCATCGCCGGCATGGGCGAGCTGCACCTCGAGATCATCGTCGACCGTCTGCTCCGCGAGTTCAAGGTTGACGCTAACGTTGGTAAGCCCCAGGTTGCCTACCGCGAGACCGCTGGTCACGACGTCGAGAAGGCTGAGGGCAAGTTCGTCCGTCAGTCCGGCGGTCGCGGTCAGTACGGTCACGCCGTCATCAAGCTCGAGAAGATGGAGGAGGGCTTCGGCTACGAGTTCGTCAACGCTATCGTCGGCGGCGTCGTGCCTAAGGAGTACATCCCGTCCATCGACAAGGGCATCCAGGAGGCCCTGAACACCGGTGTTATCGCCGGCTTCCCGGTCCTCGACGTTAAGGTCACCCTGTTCGACGGTTCTTACCACGAGGTCGACTCCTCTGAGGCCGCCTTCAAGATCGCCGGTTCCATGGCTATCAAGGACGCCCTCAAGAAGTCCGATCCGCAGCTGCTCGAGCCGATCATGGCTGTCGAGGTCGAGACCCCCGAGCAGTACATGGGCGACGTTATGGGCAACCTCTCCGGTCGCCGCGGCAAGATCGAGGGCATGGAGGATCGCAAAAACAGCAAGCTCATCCGTGCCAAGGTGCCGCTGGGCGAGATGTTCGGTTACGCTACCGACCTTCGCTCCCAGACCCAGGGCCGTGCATCCTACACGATGCAGTTCGACTCTTATGAGCCCGCGCCCAAGTCCATCGTGGACGAGGTCATGAGCAAGAACGCCTAAGTTCGAGCTCCCTGTTACGTAATCCGCGAGAACATCTCTCGCACTCTTTGGAGGTTTAAGTTGGCTACCCAGAAGATCCGCATTCGCCTCAAGGGCTATGATCACGAGGTCGTCGATCAGTCCGCGAAGCTCATCGTCGAGACCGCTCAGAAGACCGGCGCTCGCGTTTCCGGTCCTGTCCCCCTGCCCACCGAGCGCAACCTGTACACGGTTATCCGCTCGCCGCACGTGAACAAGGACTCCCGTGAGCAGTTCGAGATGCGCACTCACAAGCGCCTCATCGACATCCTCGACCCCACCTCGGGCACCGTTGATTCGCTCATGCGTCTCGACCTCCCCGCTGGCGTCGACATCGACATCAAGCTCTAAGCGATATCGCTCATAGCTTAAAGGGCCCCGCTGCCGTTACGGTAGCGGGGCCCTTTTGTTTAGCATGATGGGATTGGACCGCCGGATAAGGCTGCCGAGCGGCTGGCTGTGGCGCCCTATTCGCTCGCGGGACGCAGCGATGCCTCCTCAAAATGGAAGGATCGCAAACCGCCTTCCGTTTCGATACACGCGCGACCAAAGCCATCGACGGTTTTAAAGATGCCGCGTGCCAGCTCGTCGCCGGCAGGGGAACGGGCGATAACGTGCTCCCCAATCCAATTGAGGTGAGTGACATATTCGCCGTGGACGGGCGCGAGCGGTCCGCCGTCTTCTTCCATGGCGTTAAGACGCTCTGCCCACGCATCTACAGCGTCTATAACTGCGTGATAGACCTCATCGAGGAGCATGTTGACGGTGGGAACGCTCTCGTTAAGGTCCGAGAGGCCAATTGCCGCCAGACCGCCATCGGGTACCTCTTGGGGCGTGTAGTTCACATTGACGCCAATGCCGCAGACGGCGAAAGGTTTGCCTTCGTTATCGCGTGCGGCCTCGACCAGAATGCCGCCGAGCTTGCGTCCTCGCGCAACCAGATCGTTGGGCCATTTGAGGCCAATCTCGTTTGCAAGACCCTGCTTTTCGAGTGCCTTGAGCACCGCTAGACCGCTGACGGCGGCAAGACCAGAGTACTTTGCAGGATTAACACATGGACGCAGGACAATCGAAAGCAATAGGTTGCCGGCGGTTGAATCCCATTTGTGGCCGCGCCGACCGCGTC
This sequence comes from uncultured Collinsella sp., assembly GCA_900552755.1. GTDB lineage: Bacteria > Actinomycetota > Coriobacteriia > Coriobacteriales > Coriobacteriaceae > Collinsella. Next base: position 2,516 of record USAY01000053.1, on the reverse strand, counting down.
CTGCTGTCTGAGCCCGGGCGGCAAGTCCTGTGCCGTGCGGCGCTCCCTGTTTCCCTGCTTCGAGCAGGTCATCGTTGGTCGATCCGGTTACGTCGACTATCGTTAATTTGGCATCCATAACGGCTGCTACCTCCTTAATGGATAAGTGAATAACGCAATGGTGTCGAGAGACAGCACAATGTGAAGCCTTTGTCGCATTTGGCCAATTTAATGTTAACACGTCAACAACGTCTGAAATGCGCTATCCTCTCTTAGTCGATGTAAACACGTCAACAACTCAAAGGAGGTTAGTGATGGGTTTCACGATTCTTGGAACAGGCTCGGCGCTTCCTAAGCGCAGTGTTTCCAATGACGAGCTGTCTGAGTTCCTCGATACCTCGGATGAGTGGATTTTTACCCGTACCGGTATCAAGAGCCGCCACGTCTGCACCACCGAGTCACTTGACGACCTTGCCGTAGCGGCGAGTGAGCGGGCACTCCAGGTGTCCGGAATCGACGCGAGCCAGCTGGATCTGATCGTCTGCTCGACGACGACGGGTGACCACCTTGTTCCCGCCGAGGCGTGTGCCGTTGCAGAGCGACTGGGCGCGACGTGCCCTGCCTTCGATGTCTCGGCGGCTTGTGCCGGCTTCGTATTTGCGCTCGATGTCGCCGAGGGCTATATCGCCCGCGGCCGTGCCGAGCGCGTGCTTGTCGTTGCTGCCGAGCAGATGACGCGCGCGCTCGACTGGACCGACCGCGCCACCTGCGTGCTCTTTGGCGATGGGGCAGGTGCCGCAGTGATTGGGGCTGGGGGAGATAGCCCCCTTGCCGTTGAACTTTCGACGGCGCCCGACGTCGAGACCTTGCGCGTTCCCGGTCTAGTCGGCACCTCGCCGTTTAAGGCTTCCGCAGATAGCGAGAGCGTGCTGTCCATGAATGGCCGCCGCGTGTTCAAGTTTGGCGTCAACGCCATCTGCGACACGGTCCATAAGCTTGCGAGCGATACGGGCATTTCGGTCGAAGACATCGATCATTTTGTATTCCATCAGGCTAACGAACGAATCCTGAGTCAGGCGGTCAAGCGCCTGGGCGTGCCGGACGAGCGCGTGGTTCGCACGTTGCGCGAGACCGGCAACATTTCGAGCGCTTGCATTCCCTTTGCGCTTGACCGGCTGGCACGCACCGACGCACTAAATGCGGGCGACACCATCGCCCTCGTTGGATTTGGCGCCGGCCTGGATATAGGTGGCTATCTGCTTCGTTGGAAGTAGTCGCACATAGGAAATAAAACGCCCCTAGGGCACAAACAAAGGAGAACTACCATGGCAGATCAGAAGACCTTCGAGCGCGTTTGCGACGTTATCCGCGAGACCGCCGGCCTTGACGACGTCGAGATGAAGCCCGAGTCCACGCTCGAGGAGATTGGTCTCGACAGTCTGGGCACCGTCGAGATCCTCGTCGCCGTCGAGGATGAGTTTGGCATCCAGCTCGATACCGAGGAGAACCCCAAGACGGTCGGCGAGTTCGCCGATACGGTCGAGGCGGCATTGGAGAAGTAGAGATGCTCAAGACTCCTCTCTGCGATCTGCTCGGCATCGAAAAGCCCGTGTTCCAAGGCGGTATGGCCTGGATTGCCGATGCCTCGCTGGCGTCCGCAGTGTCCGAGGCGGGTGGCTTAGGCATCATCGCGGCCATGAACGCCGACGCCAACTGGCTGCGCGACCAGATTCACGAGCTGCGCGCCAGGACGGATAAGCCCTTTGGCGTGAACGTCATGCTCATGAGTCCGTTTGCCGACGAGGTCGCGCAGGTTGTGATTGACGAGCAAGTGCCGGTCGTCGTGACGGGCGCCGGCAATCCCACCAAGTATATGAAGGCGTGGAACGAGGCGGGCATCAAGGTCATCCCGGTCGTTGCCTCGGTGGCGCTGGCGCGCCTCGTGGCGCGTCGTGGAGCCACGGCGGTTGTTGCCGAGGGCACCGAATCGGGCGGCCATATTGGCGAGACCTCGACGATGGCACTGGTGCCGCAGGTCGTCGATGCGGTCGACATTCCCGTCGTGGCTGCCGGCGGTATTGCCGACGGCCGCGGCATGGCGGCCGCCTTTATGCTGGGCGCCGCCGGCGTGCAGGTGGGTACGCGCTTTCTGATCGCAGACGAGTGCACCGTATCGGAGCAGTACAAGGAGATGGTCCTGAAGGCCAACGACACCTCGACGCGTGCGACCGGCCGCTCGACGGGACACCCGGTGCGTGCCCTCAAGAGCCCCTTTACCAACGCCTACGCTAAGAGCGAGGCGGCGGGCGCAAGCGTCGAGGAGCTCGGGGCCATGGGCACGGGCGCCCTTCGCAAGGCCGCCAAGGACGGTAATTACGAAGAGGGTTCGTTTTTGTGTGGACAGATTGCCGGCATGGTTAGCGAGCGCCAGAGCGCACGTGAAATCGTCGACGACCTGGTCGATGGCGCCGAGCGCGTCCTGAAGGGTGCGTCCGCATGGGTAGCGTAGCGTTTCTGTTTGCCGGCCAGGGTGCCCA
>USAY01000052.1 GCA_900552755.1 uncultured Collinsella sp. | reverse complement strand
TCGAGTTTTACCGTGATGCGGTCGCGCCTGGCGCTCCACTGTGCTAAAGTATCCCGAACGTTCAAACGACTACGAGGGGGAACTAGAAGATGGCACGTGTGCACAACTTCTCAGCTGGCCCGGCCGCGCTGCCTACCAGCGTGCTCGCCGAGATCGCCGACGAGATGATGGACTACCGCGGTTGTGGCATGTCCGTGCTCGAGATGAGCCATCGATCTAGCATGTACCAGCAGATTATCGACGACGCCGAGGCAACCCTGCGTCGTCTGCTGAGCATCCCCGACAACTACCGTGTCCTGTTTTTGCAGGGCGGCGCCACGCTGCAGTTTGCGGGCATCCCCATGAACCTCATGCGCCGCGGGCGCGCCGGCTACATCGTGACCGGCAACTTTGCCAACAAGGCATACAAAGAAGCCGCCAAGTACGGCGAGGCCGTGCTGCTCGCGAGCTCCAAGGACACCAATTTCGACCGCATACCCACCATGGCCGACGTCAACGCGCGCATTGCCGCCGAGGCCGCGGGCGACGGGCTCGACTACGTTTACATCTGCCAGAACAACACCATCTTTGGCACCATGTACCACGAGCTGCCCGCTTGCGGCGACGTACCGCTGGTCGCAGATGTCTCGAGCTGCTTTCTGTCGCAGCCGCTCGACGTCGAGCGCTACGGGCTCATCTACGCCGGCGCTCAGAAAAACGCCGGCGCCGCGGGCGTGACCGTGGTTATCGTGCGCGACGACCTCATCGCCGACGGCCCCGCCTTTGCGCAGACACCGCAGTACATGGACCTTAAGGCCCAGGCCGCCAAGGGCTCCATGCTCAACACGCCCAACACCTTTGGCATCTACGTGTGCGGCAAGGTGTTCCATTGGGTCGAGGAGACCGGCGGACTTGCCGCCATGGCCGAGCGCAACTGGGCCAAGGCCAACCTGCTCTACGACCTGCTCGAGCACAGCGAGCTGTTCCATGGCACCACGCAGGCCGACAGCCGCTCCATCGCCAATGTCACCTTCCGCACCGGCGACGCCGAACTCGACGCGGCCTTTGTCGCAGGCGCGGCCGAGCACCAGATTCAAAACGTCAAGGGCCATCGCCTGGTGGGCGGCATGCGCGCCAGCGTCTACAACGCCGTAACCATGGAAGACGTGCAGGCACTGGCCTCGTACATGAAGGACTTCGAAACGCAGCGTAGTTTGAGCCCGCGATCTAACTAGCCCGCAACGCGCGGGCCGACCAGCCACTTCAAACCACCTGTTTAAACCAAACCTGCTAAGGAGTTTTTCATGCGCAAGATTAAGACCATCGACGACATCACCAAGGACGGCAAAGTCGAGTTTGGCGAGGGCTACGAATTTGTGAGCACCGCCGAGGAGGCCGACGCCATCCTGATGCGCTCGACTGACCTGCACGGCTACGAGCTGCCCGAGGGCATCCGCGCCATCGCCCGCTGCGGCGCCGGCGTCAACAACATCCCCGTCGAGGAGTACGCCAAGAAGGGCGTCGTCGTCTTTAACTCCCCCGGCGCCAACAGCAACGCCGTTAAGGAGCTCGTCCTAGGCATGCTGGTGCTCTCGAGCCGCGGCGTGGTGCAATCGATGAACTGGGTGCGCGACAACGCCGACGATCCCGAGATTCAGGTCGATGCCGAGAAGGCCAAGAAGGCCTTTGTGGGCCGCGAGCTCAAGGGCAAGCGCATCGGTGTCATCGGCCTGGGCAACGTGGGCTCCAAGGTCGCCAACGCCTGCGTCGACCTGGGCATGGACGTTTACGGCTACGACCCGTTCATTTCCGTCGAGCATGCGTGGGTGCTGAGCCGCGAGGTGCAGCGTGTGGGCACGCTCGAGGATCTCTGCCGCGGCTGCGACTACCTCACCGTACACGTGCCCAGCAAGGCCGACACCATCGGCATGATCAGCACCGAGCAGATCAACCTGCTGGCCCCGGACGCCGTGCTGATCAACTACGCACGCGAGACCATCATTGACGAGGACGCCGTCGACGCTGCCCTGCGCGAGGGCAAGCTGAGCTGGTTTAGCTGCGACTTTGCCACGCCCAAGACCGTCAAGATGCCGAACACGTTTATCACCACGCACTCGGGCGCCGGCACTGGCGAGGCCGAGGCCAACTGCGCCGATATGGCCATCAGCGAGCTCAAGGATTACCTGGAGAACGGCAACATCGCACATAGCGTCAACTACCCCGCCTGCAGCATGGGCAAGGCGCGCGCCGCAAGCCGCATCGCCTGCCTGCACGCCAACGTGCCCAACATGATCGGCCAGATCACGGCCATTCTCGCCAAGGACAACGCCAACGTGCAGCGTATGACCAACGAGTCCGCTGGCGAGAACGCCTACACCATGTTCGACACCGACGAGCACCTGGACAGCAGCACCATCGAGGCGCTCAAGCAGATTCCGTCGATGTATCGCGTGCGCGTAATCAAATAGCGCCGGCTGATCTGACGGGCAGTTCCCCATGTGGCCTGCCCGTCACTGACATTGAATGCCCGCGGGGACGCCTTTCGCACGAGAGGCGCCCCCGTTTTTGTGAGCACTCCATTAAATACACCGAGCCGCTTCTTGACATACAATCTGTATATTGACCTAACTATCTGTGAGGTGCCTATGGTTGATACAGATTTTGCTTGGCGGCTTACGCAAGGACTCGTGCGGATCGACAGCTCAGACCCGGGTGCGTATGAGGACGAGATTGAGCGCTATATCAAAGCGTTGGTTGAGGAACGGGTGGCACAGCTGAGCCATCCGGTGCTCCATGCCGTGCAGGTTGAGGAACTCGAGGTGCTGCCCGGGCGCCGCAACCTTATGGTCACCGTGCCGGGACTGAGCGACGAGCCACGGCTCGTCTATATCTGCCATATGGATACCGTTACGCTGGGCGATGGCTGGGACGCGGACATTCCGCCGCTCGGAGCGATCGTGCGCAACGATAAACTCTATGGCCGCGGTGCCTGCGATATGAAGGGTGGCCTGGCCTGCGCCATTGCCGCACTGGTCCATACGCTCGAGCGCGTGGCGGCAGAAGGCGAGCTGCCCCGCCGTGGCTTCTCACTCATTTGCTCGGTCGACGAGGAGGACTTTATGCGCGGCTCAGAGGCCGCGATCGATGCCGGCTGGGTCGGCTCGCGCGAATGGGTGCTGGACACCGAACCCACCGACGGACAGATCCAGGCGGCGCACAAGGGGCGCACGTGGTTCGAGATTGAAATGGCTGGCGTAACGGCGCATGCGAGCCAGCCGTGGAAGGGCGCGGATGCCGTCGCCGCCATGGCCGAGGTCGTGTGTTCGCTCCGTCGCGCGTTTGTGGCGCTGCCCGCGCACGATGAGCTGGGGCCTTCGACCATCACGTTTGGCCAAATCGAGGGCGGATATCGCCCCTATGTCGTGCCCGACCGCGCCAAAGTCTGGGTCGACATGCGCCTGACCCCGCCGACCGATACGGCCGCCGCGACGCGCATGGTAGAGCAAGCCATCGCCGTTGCCGAAGCCGCGGTCCCCGGCTGCCATGGAAGCTACACCGTGACAGGCGACCGCCCCGCTATCGAGCGCGATCCAAGCTCTCCTCTTCTAGCCGCGCTCAAGCGTGCCGCCGATGACGTGACGGGGGCGGACACGACCGTCGGCTTCTTTACCGGCTACACCGACACCGCTGTCATTGCCGGCAAGACAGGTAACCGCAATTGCATGAGCTACGGTTCCGGGTCGCTCGCGCTCGCGCACAAGCCCAACGAATATGTGCCCCATGCCGATATCGTTCGTTGTCAGCAGGTGCTGATCGCGCTCGCCGATAACGTGCTCTGGGACGCGAGCGGCCAAGTTGGGGCATAATAAGCCGCGAACAAACCGACTCGTGCGTTAGGACCGCCCATGAAAGCACTTCCGTTTCCCTGCATCCGCCCGGCTCAGGACCGCGTGCTCGAGGCGCTGCCTGCAATGGGCAGCATCCTGAGCGGCAACGATGCTCTGCGCGGAGCCATTGCCGATGGCCTGATGCTCAAGGACCCGGGCGCGGCGTATTACGTGTACGAATGCTCGGGCGAGCCGGGGCGCGTAACAGGTGTCGTGGCGATCTGCCCGACGAGTGTACTTGCGGGCGGCAAGGGCGTTGCCAGCGCTGACGTGGCCGCCGCTGCGCACGCGATCGCCGAACTCAAAGTTCAGCCTCGTCCCGTGTCGCTCGCCTACGAGGCCTCGCCCGTCATGGATATCATCCTGGGCGCCGCCAAAGAGGGCGCGTCGCTCTACGCCGTCACCGACCCCGCGGGCATTACGCACCGCGCGTGGGAGGTCAAGCGCGAGGACGCCGTCGGGGCCATCCGCGCTATGCTCGACCAAGCACCGGAGCCAGCACTGGTCGACGACCCTACCTACGCTGCCGCGCTGGTCGGGGCATCACAGCTCCTGACCGACGATGCCCGTGCCGCCGGCACCTACACGGGCAAAGAGCCGTTCAACTTTGCCGTAGCTGTGCTCTTCCCCGCCGCGCAGGTCAGCGGCGCCGCGCCGCAGGTTCCGACAGGTCTGCTCACGCACCAGGTCGCGCGGTTCTAGCAAGACCAGACCGCCCAACACAAAAATCGGCAGTTCAACAAACAGGGGGCGGAGATGCAGCAGGTACATGCATCTCCGCCCCTTTTGCGTCGAGTGGTTATGCCGGCGACTCGTGCCGCCACGTTCGCGTTATCCGCGCTGCGGACCTGCAGTAGCCACAAGCGGTTCAAGCCCCAGCTCGCGCGCGTAATCCTCCTGCGTAAAAATCTCAATCAGCTCAAACGTACCGGCCTCGTCGTCAAACACGAAATGCAGCACCGAGCAGTTGCCCGGCACGCGTTCGCGCTCGTCGGCCGCCGCACCCCTCACGTGGTCCATGAACTCCTTGATGGCCGAGCCATGGCTTACCGCGAGCACGCACGTATGGTCCGGACGCTGCATAAGCTCGGTCAGCGTCGCCACCATGCGCTCGCGCACCTGCATCTGGCCCTCGCCGCCAAACTGGCGATAGAAGTCGCGCCACGGGCGCTCGGGCATGAGCATCACGCGCTCGGCCTCATAGTCACCAAAGAACCACTCACGCAGGCCGTCCAGGCGCTCGTACGCCAAGCCCGGCCACAAGTTGGCGATAGTCTGCTCGGTGCGATGAAGCGTGGAGGTGTAGGCATGATCGGGCTCAATGCCGCGCGCACGTAAAAACATGCCGGCGCGCGCCGCCTGGTCGCAGCCCAACTGCGTAAGCGGCGAGTCACTCCACCCCTGAATGATACGCTTGAGGTTGAATATCGTCTGTCCATGACGGACCAGATACAGATCTTTATTCATAGGGGTCCTTTCGTTCGTTACCAATCAAGGAGCGAAAACGCCCCGTCGCAATAGCCAAAATGAAGCACGGCGCCGTTGTCGGGTAGCTCCCCCTCGCCAGTCACATACTCAAGAAACTCCTGGCAGGCTGAGCCGTGGGAAACCGCCAGCACGCAGTCGTGCTGCGGCCTGGCCATGATGCGGGACAGCGCCGCGACCATGCGCGACTGAAGCTCACTTTCCGACTCGCCACCAAAGGCAACCGGATAATCACCCCAGGGCTGCGGCGGCATCTCGCGATTTGATGTGCCCTCCAGCGAGCCAAAATGCCACTCACGCAGGTCATCGACCAGCTCTATGGAACGGCCCTCGCCAACGATAAGCTCGGCCGTATGCCGCGCCCGGCCCAACGGCGAGGAATACACATGATCAAAGGCCACGCCACGCGCCGCAAACGCCGTACGCGCCGTCAGCGCCTGCTCGCGCCCGCGCGCCGTAAGCGACGAATCGTGCCAGCCCTGCAAAATGCTCTGCACATTGAGCTCAGTCTGCCCATGCCGAACCAAATACAGATCTGCCACACACCCTCCCCTCGTACCACCACAAAGGGGACAGGCACCTTTGTGGTGGTTTACCGCCGGATCACACCGCGGTGACACTCAACTACACCAGCACGTCGGCGAGCGAACGCTTGGGTACGTGGTGCACCTGCGCCTCGTCGCGCCAATAATTGATGGAGCCGTCGGGGTTGGAATCGATCGCATCGATCACCTGTGTCTCGGCCGGAACGCCAAACGCCATGATCAGCTTGAGCTCATATTTGTCGTTATCGAGCCCCATGGCATCGATCGCGCGGGGCGTAAAGGCCTTGAACATGCAGGCTGCCACCTCGGGCGAGGCGCTGCGGGCGGCGAGCATCATCGTCTGCGCGGCAATGCCCGTGTCGACCTCGGTAATGGGAGCGGCGGGCTTGCCCGGAACGGCGCGCTCGGCCAGAATCGCGATGTAGCCGGTCGGGCGCTCACCCTCATCGGGGCCCGGCCAATCCTTGAGCGCACCGGCCCATGCAAGCTCGTCAAATACACGCGCGCAGTCCTCTGCACCGCTTACCACATGAAAACGCAGACGCTGAGCATTGGCGCCACAGGGAGCCAGGTGCGCCAGTTCCGCCAGCTCGAGCAAAAACTCGCGCGGCACGCGCATGGACTCGTCAAAGCGGCGGCACGTGCGAGCGCGGCGAACCAACGCATCGAACGCATCCAGGCCGAGCTTTTCGCAACCTTGCTTTGCCATCGATTCGACACTCGACGGTGCCTCGGGAACTGCTTCGTTCATAGGGACCCCCAATACAAGCCAATTGTCCTTAGGAGAATCTAACCTAAAACCTAGGCAATTACATACAGCGGCGTAATGTTCTACAATTGTTGATTAATCCTCACTGGAGCGGGAACAAAAGTAACAATTCGGGAATGTGGGGCGGCAATTCGCCCTTCCCGCCCCATGCATCGGCGCCCTTGGGCGATACTTGTTGCAGCACTTTTGGCGTACGCCGCACGGAGAGCAATGAACGCGACGTGCACCGCACGGAAAGGAGACATTATGGGCATCTTTAAGAATGATGACCAAAAATCGAGCCAGTTTGGATTTGACGAGAAAAGCATGGCAGGCAAGGCCGTCAAGGCCGTGCGCTGGATTTACGCCATCACGGGCGTCTTGGCGCTCGTCGCCGGCATCGCACTGCTGTTTGCGCCTGCCAAGTCCCTCGTCTTCCTAACGACCGTCTTGGGCTTCTACTTTGTGATCACGGCCGCGATCAGGCTGTTTACCGCTGTTTTCGAGCCACTGCTGCCCACCGGCTGGCGCGTGACGAGCATCATCTCCAACCTACTCATTATCTTGGGCGGCGTCATAATCCTGCGCAACCAGGCCTTCTCGACCGCGACGCTCACCACGATGGTGGTTATCGTGGCCGGCTTTGGCTGGATCGTCGAAGGTGTCATGTCCATTCTGGAGTCCGAGCTTTCGTCCAACCGTGCCCTCGCCATCCTGAGCGGCGCACTCTCCATCATCGCCGGCATGTTCGTGTTTATCTATCCGCTGTGGTCGGCCAAGATGCTCGTCATCTTTAGCGGCGCCGCACTGCTGGTGTTTGGCGTAACGCTGATTGTTCGCGCTATTCAATTTGGCAAACTGGTGCACTAGATGCCGCGAACGCTCTTTATTGATGCAGACGCCTGCCCGGTCACGCGCGAGTCGATTGACTGCGCGCGGCGGGCGGGCGTTGCCGTCGTTATCGCCGGCAACAGCACGCAGAACCTGGAACGCCACATTCGCCGCAACGATCCGCGCGACGTCGAGCATGCGCGACGCGGATTTTGGGTCACGACGCTCGATGTGAGCGTGGGCGCCGACAGCGCCGACTTTGCCATTGTCGAACGCCTGCAGGCGGGCGACGTAGTCGTGACGCAGGACATTGGCTTGGCGAGCATGGTGCTCGGGCGCGATGCCGCCGCCATCGGCGTGCGCGGGCGCGTCTACGATAAGGCGACCATCGACATGCAACTGTTTATTCGCCACGAGGAAAAGAAGGTGCGCCGCGCCGGCGGTCGCACTCGCGGTCCGGCGGCATTTACCAGCGAAGACCGGGCCCGCTTTAAGCGCAACCTCACCGAGCTGCTGCGCTAACCAAGGTAGATTTTCGGGACATGCCTAAAAATCTACCTTTTTGTTTTGGCAGCGGGGAATGCCCTGGTCACAGGGGTAGATCGTAAGACATGTCCCAATAATCTACTTAAAGGCCAACGGCGGATAGGATGAGGCCCCAGCCGGCACCGATGACGTACATCATGATCAGGAACAGGACGTTTTCGCGGGCGCTGCGGTTGGTGCGGAACAGCACCAGGTAGCCCACACCAGCAGAGATGAGCGTGCCGGCGAGCATCGGGGCCAGCTGCAGCGCGCCTTCCAGGTACAGTTGTGTGATGACGACGCTGGCCGAGCAGTTGGGAATCAGGCCGACAAGCGCCGAACCCAGGACGGCGAGCGTCTCGTTGCCACGCAGGAACTGCTCGATCGCGGACTCGCCGAAGGTCTCGAGCACGGCGACCAGAATCAGCGTCACCAGAAAAATGAATACCGATACCTGCACGGTGTGCGAGATGGCGCTGCGAATAATCGACAGGAGGGGCGCGCCCTCGTGAGAGCGGGAGTGACCGTGGCCATCATGGTGTTCATGCTCGTCCTCATGACCGTGATCGTGGCCATGTCCGTGTTCGTGCTCGTCCTCGTCTTCATCGCAACCGCAATGGTCGCGCTCGCACAGCTCATGGATGTGATCGGCGCTCACGCCCGCCTCGGCCACCTCGTCGATGATGTCACCGCCAGTGTGGTCGTCGTGCGCGCAGTTCACGTGGGCCGGGTTGGCCGCGGTTCCCAGCAAGGTACGGCGAATCGCCGCATGCGCGCGAGCGTTACGACGCAGGCCGCGAATGGCGGCGTCCACGATAAAGCCCGTGACCAGCGCGATCAGTGCTTTCGAAGCCAAAAGCATCGCCATGGTCTGCACGGGCACCTGCTCGGCGAGCAACAGCGGCAGCATCTCATCGGAGGTCGAAAGGAACACCGCCACCAACGTGCCCAAGGTCACGACGCGACCGGCGTACAGCGTGGCCGCCATTGCCGAAAAGCCGCACTGCGGCACCATGCCCAGCAACGAGCCAACCACGGGACCCGCGGCGCCGGCGCGCTTGATGGCCCCGTTAACGCGGTCACCCGCGACGTGCTCCAAGGTCTCGAGAGCCAGATACGTCACCAACAAGAATGGCACCAGCGAGAGCGTGTCCTTGCCGGCGTCAAGCAGAATATCAATCAGCAAATCCATGACGGATGGAACCTTTCGTGTCTTTCGGCAGCATTGTAAAAGTCCTAGCGGTCAACTAGGGTATTGTAGTTGTCCTAGGCGCGATGCCAATAGTTGCCCATGGTAAACTATCATCTCGCCACATCTCAATGAACCCGAGCCGCGCGGTGCGGCCCGTCCAAGGAGCAGTTATATGAACGTTTCACAAGCACTCGAATACGAGCGCCAGCCGTTTATTCCCATGTTTATCTATGGCGATCACGGCGCCATGGAGTCCGAGCGCCAGAAGGGCGAGGAGGCCCTCAAGGTGCTCGAAACCGAGTACTTTACCGCCGAGGGCGACCCCAGCTTCGACTTTGCCACCGTGCGCGACCTGGCCGACCGCAACCGCGACCTGTGCGACCAGATTGGCGAGGCACGCCTGCGCAACGTGACGCCCGCGACGCTTTCGCGCGGCCTGTCCGATGCCGACACCTGCGCCGCCATCGGTAAGATGCAAAAGCGCACCGCCGCGTCGGTCATGCGCGAGATCCGCGGCGACCGCGACGCGCTCGGCGTGGCCTACGCCCGCAAGCCCATCCAGGGCACCGTGCTCGGTATCGACATCGAGACCACCGGCCGTGCACCCGAGCGCGGCTATATCATCAACGTGGGCTGGGAGATCATGGATCTCACCAGCGACGCCGTGCCGCATGACGCCGAGGCACACTACTGTGGCCTGCCCGACATCTACCGCGGCGAGGATGTGCCGTTGTCGAATATCCACCACATCACCTGGGACGACATTGACGGCAAAAAGCCGTTCCGCGAGAACAAGGAATTGCAGAAGCAGCTGCTCAAGCTTATGAAGAAATACCCGTACATGGCGCATAACGCCGCGTTCGAGGACAGCTGGTTCAAAATTCATCTGGACGGTTACGCCGAGGCACGCCGCGCCGGCAAGATTATCGTCATCGACTCGCGCCAGATCTGCCGCAGCCTGGATGCCGACGTGCGCTCGCTCCCCCGCGAGTCCGCGCCCGCCGCGCTCGAGAACTGGGCCCGCCGCCGCGGCACCCTCGCCGCCGACGCCAACGAGCAGCACCTGGGCCTCGACGACACCGACCTCATGCTCCGCACCGTCCAAGCCGAGTTCAACCTCAAGAACCTGTTTGCCAAGTAGAAACGTCTACGACAAACTCCGACGTAGATCACGAGCGGCCTCGCAGCGGGAAACCCCGCAGCGGGGCCGCCCTACGTTCCACAGATAGATCTGCCATCACAAATTCTGAACCCTCATTTTGAACGATTTCGACCAATTCCCAACACGCAATTCGTTGTCGGATGGTGATACATCGATATCAAATGTGCAGCAATTGAGTATTTATATGCTATAGCTAAGCTGCGAAAACTTTTATTTAGGGCATACCAACTCATAATTGCGTCAAGCTTTTGGACAGCATTTGGTTAGACCTCTAAAACGGCTTTTCCACTCAGCGCCGTCAACACGGCATTAGCTGACACGATATATATCATGAGTATCGTATTGTCACATACCACTGCAAAAGCGGTCTACCAGGCCGCGCATTCGGTGTCTGCGAAAGGCATCGAGTCCTGTAACCCTGCCGCGATTTACGGATCATGTCCCACCGGAACGCTCCTTGACGCAGCCGCAGAATGGCTCACCAAACATGATGTTTCCCTCGACGCGAATGATTCCCTCGAGGTGATGGTGTTTGATCGCAGGAATGCGCGCCATGCAATGAACTGTCAATGCCACGTTTCTTCAAAACGATTCTCGAACTCACGCTTTATAGAGCTTGAAGATGGCATCTTCATTGTTGGCGTTGAGCTTTGCGCACTTCAGGCCGCCACCTATCTTCCTTTTCGCGAACTGGTGGAGTACTACTTTGAACTATGCGGCGCTTATTCCCTTGGAACCGACTCTCCCACCTCCTATACCGAGCGTTTCGCGCTCACCTCGACCGAGAGATTGAAACAGTTCTTTAATTCCATTACCAGATGCGACGGTCTGGCTCTTGCCCGAAAGGCGATCCAATGTGTGCGCGACGGATGCCGGTCTCCTATGGAAACAGCCTTTGTCATGATGCTAACGCTGCCCAAAAGCGAAGGAGGGCTTGGTATTAAGGGAATTGAGACCGATTACGAGGTACAGGTCACCGCTGCCGCAAAGAATCTCACGAGACGCAAAAAGTTCTTTATGGATGCGTATCTAAAGAAATCTCGCACAGACATTGAATACAACGGTTTTTATCATGACGCGGAAGAAGACCGCGCCATCGATGAGGAGCGCAAGAATGCACTTGCGTCCATGGGGTACGGAATCATCACCGTCAGTCGTTATTCCTTTATGCATGCCAGCTCTTTCGTTAGGGTCATGGAAGCAATCCAGCGGAAAGAGGGCGTACGCCCCTCGCGTCTGCCAAAAGACTTTCAAATCATGCAAGAGGACCTGAGACAGTTTGTGCTCAGAAGGTTTATAGAAGAGAAAAAGCGAATTCAGAAGCAGCTTCGCCAGGATTCCGAAGAGCGTCAACGAATCGACCTCGAAAAAGCAACGCTCGAAGGCATCACGCTGGATGACCCGACAATTAATGAAGTTCCGGCAATCGATGACATGCAGACTGTCGAATCCGACAGCCCATCATTTGCCCAAACAAGCAGCCTCGCGCCCGAGGGCAGGGTCTTCGGGGCCGGAGACTAGGCCGGCTAACAAGGTGGGTACCCTAGCGACGTGCAAAATTGCGAGTATTCAGCAGAGCCGGGTGTCTATCACCCTCGAGTGGATCCAAATGTGAAGCGAAATCACTCTTGCGTGAGAGCGTTAGGCAACATTTGAGGAAGAACTCATCGGATTAACACCCTAAGATAACTCTTGAACTGCATTATATGGCCTGCAATAAATTAACAGACCCCCTATCGTTGCAGAATACTCCAATTTTTGCACGGCTCAGGGGCACCCACCCCGGCATCGGCTATCAAAACCGCTCAGTCCGGGATCTCGTCCACTATTCCCCATCATTTTGTACAACGAATTACCTGAACGTCATTGACATATGAACATGCACTCATATAATCGAAAGTAAATTATATGAGCGCATGTTCATATGAAAGGATATTGCAATGAGCATCCGCGTTGATGAAACGAAACTCGACATCGAGGCCACCGAACCCGCGATCCCGACCACCTGCTCGCCCGAGGACCTTCCCGACGAGGAGCTTCTCTACGACCTCGCCGACCTGTTCAAGGTCTTCAGCGACACCACGCGCATCAAGATCCTCTATGCCCTCATGGGCCGCGAGCTCTGCGTGGCAGACATCGCCGAAGCGACCGAAACCTCGCAGTCCGCGGTGTCGCACCAGCTGCGCACACTCAAGCAGTCGCACCTGGTTAAATTCCGGCGCGACGGGCGCAATATCCTCTACTCGCTCGCCGACGACCACGTCTACACCATGCTCAACCA
>USAY01000051.1 GCA_900552755.1 uncultured Collinsella sp. | reverse complement strand
GCTGGCAGCACCACCACAGGCAGCCAGGCTCAGTGCAGCGGCACCCACGCCAGCCACCTTCAGGAAATTGCGACGAGAAATGCGTTTCATAGTGTATCCTCCATCATTTGATCTCGTTCAAACACAGCCGGGGCAAACAGGTTTTGCCCGGGAGGGCTGTGTGTTTTTCTGTCTCCAATATAAGTTTTTTCGCCTTCTCGAACAAGGGGTTTGTTGTTTCTTTTTTTAGAAATCTTGCTCTCTGGAATTTTCTTTCAGCAAAGTCGCTAAATTCAAGAGGTTGCTTTGGGCAAATTGCCTTTATCTGTAACCTTTTTGACATATTTCAAAGTTTTTCCGGAACAAAAAATAGAGGACCCACTAAAAAACAGGGCTTGCTTTTTTCTCGCTTTCCCTCTATAATGGAAAAAAGCCTACGAGACATCGTATCATTTTGACATCTCTTTTTTAATTATCTTGCTTTTATTTTTATGTTTTTTGCATCACTCAAAGGAGCCGTTGTGTTATGAGCACCCAACGCTTTGATATCCAGCACGCCCCTGCCCCCCGGGAGTCCTTCCGGCTGCTGTACATCAGCAAAAGCCGGTTTGGCGGTGACTGGAACAGCACCACCCACACCCATTCCTGCACGGAGCTGTTCTATTGCCTGAGCGGAGAAGGGCAGTTCTACCTTGCCGGGCAGCTGTTTCCGGTAAAGCCCGACGACATGGTCATCGTGAACCCCCAGGTGGAGCACACGGAATTGAGTCTGAACGCTTCACCGCTTGAATATATCGTTCTGGGTGTGGCTGGCATTGAGATCTTATTCGGCAAGGCTGATTCTTCTTATGCTATCTTCAACTGCCGTGAAAACCGGGAACGGATGGTCACTCTGCTGCATATGCTGCTTGCCGAAGCCGACCGCAGTCTGGATGGCTGCGAAACCGTCTGTCAGGACTTGCTGGAGGTGCTGCTGATCTGGCTGGTACGCTGCACAACGCTCTCTTTGCAGGTGGAAGAAACGCCACGGTCTGACAGCCGGGAGTGTGTAGAGATCAAGCGATATCTGGACAGCAACTTCCGGGAGGACATCTCACTTGACCGTCTGGCAGAGATCGCACACATCAATAAGTATTATCTGGCCCACACCTTTCAAAAAGAGTACGGCATCTCTCCCATCACCTATCTGAATTGCCGCCGCATTGAGGAAAGCAAATATATGCTGGGCAATACAGGTTACAGCTTGGCTCAGATCAGTGAACTGATGGGCTTTTCGTCCCCCAGCTATTTTTCCCAGTGCTTCCGCAAAGCGGAGGGGCTGACTCCCAACGAATACCGCCGTCAGGTACGGCAGGGACAACGCCCTGCCCCGGCAAAACGGCATGAAAGATAAAGAAACGAGGATCACATCATGAAACCTGTAACAGAACCCATTCTCCTGGCAGCAGCAAACGCCTTTGATTTTGGCGGACCGGTGGTCTGCGACGGCCGCCACTACGGCGAGGGCCATATCAACGACACCTATCTGGTCTGGCGGGCCGACCACTCCAAGCGGTTCATCCTGCAGCGTATCAACACCGACACCTTCACGGACCCGGTGGGCCTGATGGAGAACGTCTGCGGCGTTACCCGGCACCTGAGCCGCAAGATCCTGGCAGAGGGCGGCGACCCCATGCGTGAGACCCTGAACGTGGTCCCCACCCTGTCCGGCAGCACCTGCTACCTGGACGCTGAGGGCGGTGCCTGGCGTGCCTACGACTTTGTGGAGGGCACTGTCTGCCTGCAGCAGGTGGGCAGCGAGGGAGATTTCCGCACCGTAGCCGAGACTCTGGGCAAGTTCCAGAACCAGCTGGCAGACTACCCTGCCTCCACCCTCCACGAGACCATTGCCCGGTTCCACGACACCGCCAACCGCTACGCCAATTTTGAAAAGGCCCTGGCTGCCGATGCACTGGGTCGAGCCAAAACCATTGCACCGGAGATTGCATTTATCCGTGCACGGGAAAAGGACTGCCACGTTCTGCTGGATCAGCTGGCCGCTGGTGAGATCCCGCTGCGTGTCACCCATAATGATACCAAAATCAACAATGTTCTGCTCGATGAAGCCACCGGCAAAGGCATCTGTGTCATTGACCTCGACACCGTGATGCCGGGTCTGTCGGCTTATGATTTTGGTGATTCCATCCGCACCGGTGCCAACGACTGCGCCGAGGATGAACCCGACCAGAGCAAAGTCCACTTTGACCTGCATCTGTATGAAGTGTTTGCCAAAGGCTATCTTTCCGCTGCTGGCTCCACCATGCACACAGCTGAAAAAAAGAGTCTTGCCTGGGGTGCGAAGCTCATGACACTGGAATGCGGCATCCGTTTCCTGACCGACTATCTGGAGGGCGACCATTATTTCCGTATTGCCCGCCCGAACCACAACCTCGACCGTGCCCGCACCCAGTTCACGCTGGTACGACAGATGGAAGACGTATTCGATCAGATGACTGCGATCGTCTGCCCGGAAACCGACCTCTGATCCAAATGTGATTTCACAAAACAAAGCAGTTCAGTCGATTGTTTTATCCGGCTGAACTGCTTTGTTGTCTCTCTGCTAAATTTTCTGCCTCTATTGATTTCGTTGTAAAATTTGATTCTAATATAATCAGAATCTTACTATCATCTATCGGAATCCGGGAGGTGCTATTATGCCAGCTATGAATATTCATCCGTCCGCACCCATCCGCCAGAATTACAACGAGATCGCCGATTTGTGCCGAAAGACCGCTGAACCGGTTTTTCTTACCAAAAACGGCGAAGGCGACCTTGTTGTCATGGACATTGACACCTACAACCGCCGGGAAAAATGCTGAAGCTCCGTGAGGAACTGCTTGCCGTGGAAGAAGATCGTCTGCACGGGAGTGAGGGCTACTCCATTGACGAGGTCACTTCTATGATGCGCAGTGCAATTCAGGAGGCCGCAGGTCATGGAACGGCAGAATAAATACCGCGTGATCGTGTCCGCACGGGCCGCAGACAACACCCACATCCCCATGGGCATCCCTGCATACTTCATTGTCTGCCTCCGAATCCGATCCTCACGATCTGCATTTTCATCCTGTTGTCCCCGATCCTTGCGAGGAAGCGGAAAAAGCCGCTGACAGAAAGGTCTTTCAGGTCGCTGTAACCCAACATATAGCCCCGGCTGGATACCTGCAGGCGGCTGTCCCAGGGGGAAAGCTCACTTTTCGCATCCGAAACTGCGAAATACGCCCCCACATCCTTGATCTTTGCAGTCTTGAGCCATGTTTTTGCGATCATCTTCACCGCCGTGCGGTTGGCGGCATCAAAGACCAGCACCCCGCCGGGGAAAGCGTTCGCCATCCCCTGCACCAGTTCCCGGACCTGCTCCGTCAGGAAGTAATAGAACACCCCGGAGGCAAAAAACACCGCCCCGCCGGAGGCATCGATCTTGGCAAACCATGCGGGGTCTTTCAGGTCGCAGGGGATGTTTTGCTCCCGCTCCCCGGCAGGCAGCAGCTGCTGCCGCAAGGCAATGACATCGGGGAAGTCCAGATTGTAGATCTTGCATCTGCCGTTGTTGCAGGCTCTGCCGGTGTTATCCAGCCCGCAGCCCAGATTGACCACTGCCGCACAGGGGTGATTTTTCAGGTACGCCCGCACCTCAAAGGCAAGGTCATTCTGCCGCATGGCGACCTCCAGCGCACCGAACCGCTGCATCAGGCTGCGGGAGTTTTTCTCTGCCTCTGAAAAGTCGTAGTCGATCTGGTCGATCAGATGCACCGCTGTTTCGTCTTGGTAAAGGTTCGGATACAGCTCGGTGCACAGCTTCCGGGAATACAGCGGGAGGATCAGCGTCTCCTGCACGGTGTTTTTCTCGATTTTACATTTCATAGGTCCCTTCCTCAGTGAATAAAAACTGTCGTAATTGCCGCCAGCACAGCCGCTATGGCCGTCATGCCTATCGCCATGTGCGGGATGGATGCAAAAATGCCCGCATGGCGTCCTCAAACGCCATATCCGCCACACTGCCTTGCAGAACGGCGCAACGCCCCTCCTGAATTGCAGTTCGGTTGAGCTTTCTAGCCTTCTCCACGCTGACGGGCGAATAGTCGATGCCCTTGACGACGCCATGCGGGCATTTTTTCAGCAGCCGTTTTATGTTCGCCCCGCCGCCGCAGCCGCAATCCAGCACCTTGGCATTTGGCGCAAGTCGTAGAAATCGAAGTCCCCACCGCGCCACAGGGCTGTGCCCCAGATTCATCATGGCAACCATAAGTTTTCCGCCGAGGCCCACGGGCTTGCGGGTGTTTTCAAAGAACGACATCTGGCCCCTCCGATTTCGTGCATTCCGCATAGGTCAACGGGAACGAGGCCTTCAGCACCGCGCTTTTCTGCACCGCCCAGCCGTTTTGACGCAGGAAACGTAGGTATTCCTCGCTTGTCCACCTGCTGTGGAGGGGGAATCCCGCCATACTCATGAAAAAGGCTTTTGCCTTGCCGGAAACCGAGCTCCCCGCGTGGGTGAAGGTTGGCGCGATGAGCACGCCGTCGTCCTTCAGCACCCGCCTGATTTCTTGCAGGGCCTTTTCCGGATGCGGCACTATGTGAAGCGCGTTGGACACGATCACCACTTCGAAGGACTTCTGTGCATAGGGCAGGCGGAACATATCTTGTACGGAAAAGTGCAGCTTTGCGGATTGATTGTCCCGTTTTGCTTCAAGGATCATCTGTGCAGAAGCGTCCGTAGCCTCGATATGCGCCGCTGTATTCACGATGCTCTTTGCGATAAGCCCCGTGCCGGTGGCAACCTCCAGTACGGTTTTTTCTTTCACCACCGGCCGGATCAGCCCATACATCTTCTCATACGCCGCCCGGTCGTTTCGCATGAAACGGTCGTACCGAACGGCATTCTTGTCCCAGAAGCCCTTGCGTCCATGCATGGCTATCGCCCCCAAACAGTTAGAGCCATCTAACTATAACACGCGAATCGTGCAGTAAGTCCTTGTGTCCGTTCATGAGAGGCTCGGAGTGAAACGGAATGTTGGGGAGATCGGCCCTGGCAAGCTTGGCCTCATAGCCCGTGACCGCCTCGGCGAAGCTGTCTGCCTGGTCGTGAAAGACGAGTGTGAGCGGGTGGTAGCGAGCCTTGCCCCCGCGATCACCGCTCTCGTCGACGAAGGTGCTGAGCTCCTTGGCCAATGGGGATTCCTAATGGAATGGATAAAAAATAGCCGGGGGACTCCCCCGGCACTTGGAGGTAGCTCAATGAGCCACCAACAGCCTTATAGCATGCGCTGACGGTAAGTGCAGGGGGGGCGAGCCGGTACATGGCGTCGCGGCTGATGCGCAGCATCGCTCACGCCTCGTCGGCGCCGAATATCGCGTTGGTCGATGCGATGAGCCTCACCTGGCTCTTGCTAATGCTCTTGGTCATGGTCGTCCTCGAGCTCCTTTCGTCTCGAGGCTCCCTCGCGTGCCCGGCCGCGGGCGGCTCCCGGGGCGGTCGCCGCCGTCATTTCCTGCCGCTCCTCGACTCGATGTAGGCGTCCACCGACGCCCTCGAAACCAGGAGCTTCCTTCCGAGCCTGTACGAGTCGATCTCTCCCGGCCAGATGAGGTCATATGCCTTACTCCGGCTCGCCCCCCCCATGTACTCCTGCATCTCGATCACCGTCATCCACTCGTCGCGGCCCCGGTTGCCCTCGGGCGCGGCGCATTTCGTAGCGTGCGCCATGGTTGCCTCCAATCTTTCCGCGCGATGCGTCTGCGCGGTCCCGTGTGCGTTTACGTCTGCGCGACGATTGAACCGCCTGACGGCGATTGACACGCCCGACAGGAGCGGAGATGGGTCGAGATGGGTCGAGATGATCGGGCCTTCACGAAACGGACATGAGCCGTACGCCTTAGCTGGCAGCTAAGTCCCCGAAAAGCAAAAGGCGCCCGTGCGGGCGCCTGCCTAGGATCGAAGTTCGTTCGGTTGTAGTCGGAATGCTCGTCTTCCGCGGTGCTGTCGTCCGGGGTCCGGCATCTGTCGTTCGTCTCTTCTGTCGTGTTTGATGTTGCGTGTTCTGCGAGCGATCTTTCGAGGGCCTGCCGGTCCGTTGCCCCAGGTGCACCCGGATAAATGGTACCCATCCGTTGGACACGGCCTGCTGCGGTTGTAATTTCGGACGAGCGAAAGCAGACGAACGGCGCGAGAGGTTAGCGCGACCTGCGGCTGTCCATGCGGTTTGGGCCGCGGAAAGGCTCTTCTCGCCATACCCGAAGCATCAATGGGAACAGGCGCATCGGGCGTTCAATCTACCTGTATAATGGCGGCATGTTGTTCGGGAAGGAGTTCTTCTTATGGAGCAGGCACTATCTGCCCTGGGCGGTGCTGTCCAGGGCGTTCACCCCTTCGTTATCTATCTTGCGGGCATTAATGCCCTCACGTTCATTCTCTTCGCGATCGACTACGCGATAGCCCGTTACAACCAGGACGAGGATACCGGCCTCATGGACGGCAGGATCTTGACCCTGTTCGCCGTAGCGGGCGGCGCCCTGGGGATGCTCCTTGCCCTTATGATCTTCACCAGGAACCACATGAACAAGCACAACATCGCCTGGTGGTTCAGCGCCATAGTCTTCTTGATTGTGTGGGTGTTTGTCGTGCTCGTTTGGGCCGGCGTCATCGTCGTCGATCTGGAACCGGGCGCTTCGTTCAACGCGCCCGTCATCGTCGCTCTCGGTGCATACCTTCTCGCCATCAACGTCATCACGTTCGCCGTTTTCTGCCTGGACAAGAAGAGGGCGATTGACCGCGACAGCAGGTTCCCCGAGGCCACCTTGCTTGGTCTCTCGCTCGCGGGAGGAGCCCTTGGAGGCATCGCCGGGATGCGCGTCGCCCACCATAAGACATCCAAGTGGTATTTCGCGGCGGGGCTGCCTGCCTGCCTCATCCTCCACGTCGCGCTGTTTCTTCTTGCCCACGGCGCCGGGCTTGTTTAGGGGGACCTTGAACGGGAACTTTGGCCAACATCCTGACGACCCTATTTCCCGCTTTTGCTTTTCTCGGCATCATACTGTTCGCATGCGATAGGCAGGATAAGCGGAAGATCAAGCTCGAGAAGGTCAAGGCAAAAGCCGAGTGGGACCGTGCGAGCGAGTGTTTCAGGGACGATGTGACTCAGGAGGGGTTCGAGGAGATCGTCGAGGCTGCGGGGCGATCCGCCAAAAGGCTCGAGTCCCTTTCCGTGAACGGGCACAAGGTTTACGGGACCGTCGCTTCGCTCAGCGGCATCAGTTCGTGGAAGTTCGTGATCGACTTCGACTACAAGGGCCACCTCACGAGCGACCACACCGTAGCGAGCTCTAACGACGGCTCGGGCATAGCCGAACGCGTGGCAGACCTCACGGGCATGTGGCGGAAGAAGACTCGGAACGAGCCGAGCAACATCTTGCGCGTCCTCAAGTCGAGCCCCGAATACTGGCCCTTGCCGTTCATGAGCGGCGACGCATGGAAGGGTATGTCCGGGAGCCCCTTGGCGCGAAGGGCGCCCTCATATGCCGCGATCGAATCCGCGATGCTCTCGGATTGGTCGTGCATGACGACGGTGAGCAGGTAGTGGCGGTCGGAGAGGCCGTCGCTTCTCGACTCGTCGACGAAGATGCTGAGTTCTCGCATTGTTCTCCTGGATAAGAAAAAAGCCGGGGAAAACGTCCCCGGCACTTGGAAGCCTTCCTAACGGAAAACCAATTGCCTTGTACCATATGCTGTCTGAAAATTCAAGGGAGCTCGAAGCGTTTCCGAACGTCAACGGGATCTCAAAGCCCGTCCGCCAACTCATAGGCAAGCCGCCTGAGACTACTCACTTTGCCTGCCGATGGCGCAGATCCGCGACCTGGGGTTTTGCGAATGGCGTGCAAACCGCCCGCGCTGATTCGCTTACGATTGCAGCTGGCGGCTTGCAGGATACGGGACGGTTGAGTTTCAAAACGGGCGTTTTCGGCGCTATCGAGCTTCCAAAGGCGGTCCGCCGCGCGCTTTGGGACAAAAACAAAAACTCAAAGCCCTGAGTTTGAAAAAAGTTTTTGAGGTTGTCCCGGCTTTTGTCCCCGAAGCCGACGAAACGCGACATCGCGTCATTCGGCGGCACGCGTTCCGTGTCGATGCCGAAAACTGGGTGCAACTGGAATGACGTGACGGCAGAACTGAAGCCATCGAAGAGGAGCGAATTTGGAATAACGGAGTATCCTCGTCGTTGCTCCTCAGTTGCGGTACCTTTGTACAGCTTCCTTCGGTGCGCCTAGAGGCCACACACGTTATTCCAATTCACCGGTGGAATTCGGCGATGTGTGCGTTAGCTGCGTTACGGGAAGCTCGACGTACCCTTGTACGCCTTCGCTTCCCGCGCCATGCTACCGCGCACATCGCCGAATTTCACTCGTAGATTCTTGTAAGACACCAGCCGCTTCGCGACTGGGGGGCCTCGTAAAGAACCCAGTATAATCGTGCAGGTACAGCGCTCCGTTCGGAAGGGACTCTCACTGCACATGCGACAGGGATTCGACAACGAGAAATATATCGAGCTGCAGGCCGCCAACATTCGAAAGCGCATCGCGCAGTTCGGAGGCAAGCTCTATCTGGAGTTCGGCGGCAAGCTGTTCGATGACTATCACGCGTCACGCGTGCTGCCCGGCTTCGAGCCGGATTCCAAATTCCGCATGCTCAAAAGCCTCGCCGACGACGTGGAGATCGTCATCGCCATCAACGCCAACCACATCGAGAAGGCCAAGATGCGCGGCGACCTCGGCATCACGTACGACGAGGACGTGCTGCGACTCATCGACATCTTCCGCTCGCGCGGATTCCACGTCGGCTCCGTCGTGCTCACCCAGTACGCGGGGCAGCCGGCCGCGGACGCCTATCGCCGGCGCCTCGACCAGCTCGGCATCACCTGCTACCTGCACTACCCCATCGCAGGCTACCCCCACGACATCGAGCACATCGTCTCCGACGACGGATACGGGCGCAACGACTATATCGTCACCACGCGCCCGCTGGTCGTGGTCACCGCGCCCGGCCCCGGCTCCGGCAAGCTCGCCACATGCCTGTCGCAGCTCTACCATGAGAACAAGCGCGGCATCGCCGCCGGCTATGCGAAATACGAGACGTTCCCGATCTGGAACCTGCCGCTCAATCACCCGGTGAACATCGCCTACGAGGCCGCCACGGCCGACCTAGACGACGCCAACATCATCGACCCGTTCCACCTGGAGGCGTACGGGAAAACCACGGTCAACTACAACCGCGATGTCGAGGCGTTCCCCGTCCTCAAGGCCATGATGGAGCGGATCATGGGCGAAAGCCCCTATCAGAGCCCCACCGACATGGGCGTCAACATGGCAGGCTACGCCATCGTCGACGACGAGGCGTGCCGGGATGCCGCCCGTATGGAGATCGTGCGCCGCTACTTCGCTGCCGCCGTGCATCTCAGGCGCACCGGCATCGACGAGAACCAGGTCGAACGGCTGCGCTCCATCATGAAGAAGGCCGGAGTGGACAAGGACCTGTCGCCCGCGCGGTCGGCCGCGCTGCTCAAGGAGGAGACGACCGGGGCGCCGGCCGGCGCCATGGTACTGCCCAACGGGCGCGTGGTCACCGGCAAGACCGGCGAACTGCTCGGCGCGGCAAGCGCGCTGCTGATGAACGCGCTCAAAGCCGTAACTGGCATCGACGAGAACCAGCGCGTCATCGACGAATCCGCCATTGAACCGATCTGCCGGCTGAAAACCGAACACCTGTCCAGCATGAACCGCCGCCTGCACTCCGACGAAACGCTGATCGCCCTATCGCTGACAAGCGCGCAAAGCCCGACCGCGGCCCGCGTCATCGGTGGGCTGGAACAGCTGCGCGGCTGCGACGCATTCTTCTCGGTCATCATCTCGTCGACCGACGAGGAGCTGTACCGCAAACTCGGCATCAACGTATGCTGCGAGCCGAAATACGAGCGGCTGAGCCTATATCACAAATGACGCATGCGCCCGGTCGAACCGCCCCGGCCGCGTTTACCGACATGTCAACGCCCGGCAGCGAACGATCGGGTACTACAATGTCAGTAAGTGTGAAACAAGGCGGTCACACGAGCAGTACCATCCCCGACGAGGAGACAAACGTGACAACAACGAACATCTACATCGCAAGTCCTGAAGGCGCAAACGGACGCAACGTCGTGGCATACGGCGTGCTCAAGGCGCTGACCACCAAATTCAAGACCGCCGTGTTCCGCCCCGCGGTCTCCAATCACGACCACTTCACCCCCATCCTGCTGAACGCCTCCAACGCCGGCCTCGGCGTCGCGCTATCCACCGGACCGGACATTCACCAGGTGCGCAAGGACAAGGAAGGCTCCCGCGGCGACATCGTCGCGGCGTTCAACGACGCGATGAACGTGTCCCGCGCGGACGCGGCGCTCATCGTCGGCACCGACAAGTCGCACGTCAACGACCCGACCGCCTACGAGTTCAACGCGAACATCGCCGCCGACCTGCAGGCCGGCGTCTTCCTCGCCGTGTGCACCATCGATCGTTGGCCTGACGAGCTCAAGGACACCGTCCGTCTCTCCATCGAAGGCATGGAGGCCGCCGGCAACAAGGTGCTGGGCATCTTCGTGACGGGCTGCGATCCGCGCCACTCCGTCTCGGTCAAGGACACGCTCGCGGACTTCGGGCTGCCGGTGTGGACGATCCCCCAGATCCCGTTCACCGAGGCGTCGCAGGCCGATGCGGCGCTCGCCGCCTTCCAGGCGAACGTGCCAACCGAAGAGGTCCTGCGGGCCATCAACGTCGAGATCGACTTCCCGATCACCTCGTACGCCTTCCAGTACAGCCTGCTCGGCCGCGCCAAAGCGAACAAGAAAACGATCGTGCTGCCCGAAGGCGAAGAGGACCGCATCATCAAGGCGGCCGACTACCTGCTGGAGCGCGAGATCGCGAACCTCATCATCGTGGGCGACAAGGGCGCGATCCTCGCCCGGGGCGCGGAACTCGGTCTGACCCATCTGGGCAAGGCACGCTTCCAGGCCATGGACGACGAGAACATCCTCAAGCCCATGGTCGCCAAGCTGTGCGAGCTGCGCGCCAAGAAGGGCATGACCGAAGAGCAGGCCCGCAAGCAGCTGACCGACGCGAGCTATTTCGGCACGATGCTCGTCGTGCTCGGTTACGCCGATGGTCTGGTGTCCGGCGCGGTCAACTCCACCGCAAACACCGTGCGTCCGGCGCTGCAGGTCATCAAGACCAAGCCCGGGCAGAGGCTCGTCTCCGGCGCCTTCCTGATGTGCTTCAAGGACCACGTGACCGTGTTCTCCGACTGCGCCATCAACCTCAACCCGGACGCCGAACAGCTCGCGGAGATCGCGCTGCAGTCCGCCGTGACCGCCAAGGCGTTCGGCATCGAGCCCAAGGTCGGCATGCTCTCCTACTCCACCCTCGGCTCCGGCAAGGGGCCGGACGTGGACATCGTCGAAGAGGCCACGCGAATCGTCAAGGAGAAGGCTCCGGACCTGCCCGTCGTCGGCTCCATCCAGTTCGACGCCGCATGGTCGCCCGACGTGGCAGCCACCAAGGCCAAGGGCAACGACGTGGCCGGACACGTCAACGTGTTCGTGTTCCCCGACCTGTGCTCCGGCAACATCGGCTACAAGGCCGTGCAGCGTTCCTCCGGGGCGCTCGCCATCGGCCCCGTGCTGCAGGGCCTCAACAAGCCCGTCAACGACCTCTCACGCGGTGCGACGGTGCAGGACATCATCAACACCATCGCACTGACCGCCATCGAGGCCCAGTGACGCGGGTGTTTTAGCGGTCTCCACGCGATACAGCCGCTCTTTACGACCACCCCAGTCGATTCGCGACAGCCCCCGCCAGCGGGGGCACGTGCAATCTGTCGTTCGCTCTTCACCTATAACCAGCCCCGCTGTTTACTTCACGGCTCAGCCCGTCAGCGGGGCTTTTCTCTTTGGTGGCTCTCGGCGAAACCTGCGGCGCTGATTTGTAGCAAGCAGCGAGTAATCTATCAGATGGAAAGCCGTGTTTCGCGGTACGTATCAATCATGGAGGATGCCCACAATGGCGAAAACCGTCCTTGTCATCAATTCCGGTTCCAGCTCTATCAAGTATCAGCTGGTCGATCTTGAGTCCGGCGAAGGTCTGGCCTCCGGTCTCGTCGAGAAGATCGGCGAACCGGTCGACGGTCACTACAAGCACGAGTACAACGGCGAGAAGCACGAGCTCGAAGAGCCGATCCACGACCACGAGCAGGGCCTCAGGCGCGTGCTCGGCTTCTTCAAGGAGTACGGCCCGGACCTGTCCGAAGCAGGCATCGTCGCCGTCGGCCACCGTGTGGTTCAGGGCGGATCCCTCTTCCCGAAGCCGGCCCTCGTGACCGACAAGACCATCAACGCCGTCAAGGACCTGGCCGTGCTCGCCCCGCTGCACAACGGCCCGGAGGCCAAGGGCGCCGAAGTCATGCGCGCGCTGCTGCCCGACGTTCCGCAGATCTTCGTGTTCGATTCCTCCTTCTTCTTCCAGCTGCCGAAGGCGGCCAGCACCTACGCACTGAACAAGGAGATTGCCGACCAGTACCACATCCGCCGTTACGGCGCCCACGGCACCTCGCACGAGTTCATCTCCTCCGTGGTCCCCGGCGTCATCGGCAAGCCGGCCGAAGGCCTCAAGCAGATCGTGCTGCACATCGGCAAC
>USAY01000050.1 GCA_900552755.1 uncultured Collinsella sp. | reverse complement strand
AACAGGAGGCCACTTAATGTGGCCTCCGTCGTGAGCAGGACTGTAGAGCAGGAAACTTAGCCCGTGCCGGGGCCGCTGAGCCCTGACCGGCGGGATGGACCAGTTCAGATGGGGCTTTGATGCATGGGTGGTCTGTTGTTGTGCAAATGGGTATCATACTGTGGTTATTGCATCGACTCTGCGATGCATGTTTGTACGTTCCCGGCGGTCGGTTTGCCAGAAGCGCCCCGTCGGTTGTTCCAGACCCGTTTCGAAGAAAGGAAACCACACTAACCTATGGCAGCTAAAAAATCATCTCCCTTGAAGATCATTCCGCTCGGCGGCCTTGACGGCATCGGCAAGAACATGACGGTCTTCGAGTGCGGCGACGACATGGTGCTCGTCGACGCCGGTCTCATGTTCCCGGATGACTCCCAGCCCGGTATCGACCTGGTGCTTCCCGACTACACCTATGTTCTGGAGAACGAGGAGAAGCTCCGCGGTATCGTCGTCACCCACGGCCACGAGGACCACACCGGTTCGCTTCCGTATCTGCTGCAGGACCTCAACAACAAGGTGCCCATCTTCTCGAGCAAGCTGACGCTTGGCTTTATCGAAGGCAAGCTTTCTGAGTTCCGCATCCGCGCACCCAAGTTCCGCGAGGTTAAGGGCGGCAGCCATGTCAACCTCGGCGGCATCTCGCTCGACTTCTTCTCGATGACGCACTCCATCCCCGGCGCTCTGGGCGTGTTCATTCGCACCAATCAGGGCACCGTTATGCACACTGGCGACTTTAAGCTCGACCAGACGCCCATCGATGGTGTCACGCCCGACTATGCCGCTATCAGCCGCTTTGCCAAGCAGGGCATCGACCTGTTGCTGTCCGACTCCACCAATGCCACGGTTCCCGGCTTTACCAAGTCCGAGGCCGAGGTTGGTCCCAACCTACTGCATGCCATCAAGAACGCCCCGGGTCGCGTGTTCGTCGCTTCGTTCTCGAGCCATATCCATCGTTTGCAGCAGATCTGCGATGCCGCCCGCAAGTGCGGCCGTAAGGTCGTTGTGACCGGTCGCTCCATGCTCACCAACACCCGCGTCGCGCGCGAGCTGGGCTACCTCAACATCGACGATGCCGATATCATCGATGCCTTCGATATCGATAACCTGCCCGACGACAAGATTGTTGTCATGTGCACCGGTTCGCAGGGCGAGCCGCTGTCGGCCCTGTCCCGCATGGCCAATGGCGAGCACAAGACGCTCTCCATCCACGAGGGCGATACCGTTATCCTCTCGGCAACTCCTGTTCCCGGCAATGAGAAAGCCGTCCAGCAGGTCGTCAACAGCCTGGCCAAGCTCGGCTGCGACGTGTGGGATAAGAACCGCGCCCTCGTTCACGTTTCCGGTCACGGTAGCCAGGAGGAGCTCAAGCTCCTGATGGCCATGGCCAAGCCCACGTACTTTATGCCGGTTCACGGTGAAGCCGTGCATCTGCGCGCCCATGCCCAGCTGGCCCGCAAGATGGGTCTCAAGGACGATCATATCTTTATCCTCGACAACGGCGACACGCTCGAGATGCGCGGCGGTATCGTTAAGCGCGGTACGCCCGTCGAGTCCGGCGTCGTTTACGTCGACGGCCTGCGCATCGGCGATACCGACCCCATCGTCCTGCGTGATCGTCAGAAGCTCGCCAACGACGGTATGGTTACCGCTGTTGCCATCGTCTCGCTCAAGCACAAGAAGATCGAGGCCATCGAGTTCTCGGGCCGCGGCGTCTCGTTTGCCATCGACGACCAGTTCTCCGAGGATGCCTCCGCGTCCATTATGAAGACGATCGAGAAGGGCAAGTTCAGCTTTACGAGCAGCGGTTCCGATGCCATTCGCAAGGCCGTGCGCGATTCGCTCTCTAACTTTATCTGGAGCCGTACTCGCACCCGTCCGATGATCATCCCGGTCGTCATGGAGGTTTAGTTTGGCGCGCGGATCTGCACAAAACGCCAAAGGCAATAAGGCCAATAACCAACCGGCATCTGCTAAGGGTGCCGGTTCCCATCTGCGTGCCAATAAGGGCCACGAGTCCGAGTTCGATGATTTCGAGCCCTTGGTCGAGCCCTCGGCCAACCGCGATATCGCCGGCGTGGTCATTGCCGTTTTGGCGATTGCGTCCTTTATTGCCGTGATTTCGCCGGCGACTGCGCCCGTTACGGCTGCGGTTGCCGGTTTCTACCACTTGGGCTTTGGTCTGGGCGCCTACGTGCTGCCGATCGTCATTTTGCTGTTTGCCGCCACGCTCTTTTTAGGCGAGGACTCGCCGCTCAACGTGCGCTCGGTCGCGGGCGGAGCCGTGGTCTTTATCACCGTTGTCTCCATTCTTTCGCTGATGGTGCCGGGTACGAGCGACTCGTGTGACCTTATGTTCACGCCGCAAAATCTGTCCGCCTCGGGTGGCTACATCGGTGCGTTTATTGCGAGTGCGCTGCAGAATGCCCTGGGTAAGCCTATCGCGATGGTGGTCCTGTTGGGTCTGGCCGTCGTTGGTTTTGTCATCATCGGCTTTTCGGTGGGTGGCGTGCTGCGCTCTGCTCGCGACCGCGCGGCCGATTTTGCCGAGCGCCGTCGTGCCGATGTTAACGCGAGCCCGTGGGGTGACGACGAAGCCCTGTCGGTGCCCGGCGTTGCCCGTCCGCACCTGAGCATTCTTCGTCAAAAGGGCTCCGATGCTGCCGTGACCACGGTCATGGGCAACGATGTGGACCCGGTTTTGGACGATGACGACGAGGACGAGGATCCGTTTGTCGACGTATCCGATGCCGTGGAGGCCGAGCGCGCTAAGACGACGCTGCTGCCGCGCCGTCATGTCAAGAAGGGCAAGGCCACGCCCAAGTTGAATACAAGCGAGCCCGACCCGTCTTGGTCCGATAGCGAGATTGAGCTTACCGAGGGCGATGACGAGGACGACGAGGCTCCGATTGAGACCGCAAAGACAACTTTGCTGCCGCGTCGCCATGCTAAGCGCGAACAGGTAACCGGCCAGCTTTCGATGGAAGACGACCCCGATAAGATCGACGAGTCCGAGCCGCCGTTTGCCGTGAGTCCTGTCTCGGCAACACCTCAGATTCCCGACTTCTTGAAGCATCCCAAGGTTGCCGATACGGCTGTCGCGGGCGCTGCCGAGGCGCCTACTCCTAGCGATGGGGGAGCGGTCAATGCCCCCGCGGATAACGAGGGCGAAGAAGAGGACGGCCTCAAGCTTCCGCCGCTCGAGATCCTGCACGCCAACCCGCAGTCGGCGTCCTCCGCGTCATCTGACAAGGAGCTGGAACAGACTGCCGAGTCACTGCAATCCACCTTGCTTGAGTTTGGCCGCAGTGCCCGCGTGGTCGGCTGGATCGCCGGCCCCACGGTGACGACCTTTAAGCTGCAACCTGGCGAGGGCGAGCGCGTGAGCAAGATTTCGAGCCTCGAGGACGATATCGCGCTTTCGCTCGCTGCTCAGTCGGTGCGCATCTTTGCCCCGATCCCCGGTACCTCGCTTGTGGGTATCGAGATCCCCAATCGCAAGCGCCAGAACGTCAACCTGGGCGACGTGCTTCCCTATGTGAAGGGCGGTCCGCTCGAGCTGGCCATCGGTCGCGATGCCGAGGGCACGCCGGTCGTCGCCGACCTTGCCAAGATGCCCCACCTGCTGATCGCCGGCACGACCGGTTCTGGTAAGTCGGTGATGATCAACTCCATCATCACGACCCTGCTCATGCGCGCGCTTCCCGAGGACGTTCGCCTGATCATGGTCGACCCCAAGCGCGTCGAGCTTGCGGGCTATAACGGTTTGCCGCATCTCTATGTGCCCGTGGTGACCGAGCCCAAGCAGGCCGCGAGCGCTCTGCAATGGGCCGTGTCCGAGATGGAGCGTCGCCTGAAGGTCTTCGAGCGTCTCAACGTGCGTAAGATCTCGACCTACAACGAAAAGCAGGCCGCCGGCGAGTTTGAGCATTACGACAACCCGCCCCAAAAGATGCCCTATCTGGTCATTATCATCGACGAGCTTTCGGACCTGATGATGGTCGCCGGCAAGGATGTCGAGGCCTCGATCGTTCGTATCGCTCAGCTGGGCCGTGCCGCCGGTATACACCTTATCGTGGCTACGCAGCGCCCCAGCTCCAACGTGGTGACGGGCCTCATCAAGGCCAACATCACCAACCGCATCGCCTTTAACGTCGCCACGGGCATCGACTCGCGCGTCATTATTGACCAGATGGGTGCCGAAAAGCTCACCGGTTTGGGCGACATGCTGTTCTCCAAGGTCGACTGGGGCAAGCCTCGCCGTATCCAGGGCTGCTTTGTCTCGGATGACGAAATCAACGAGATTGTCGAGTTCGTCAAGTCGCAGAGCGAGCCCGACTACCACGAGGAGATTCTGTCTGCCGTGGCGCCCGCTTCCATGTCCATGGCGGGTGGCGGCGGTATTGTCCGCACCGGAGTAGCCGAGCCGCAAGACGATGATCCGCTCATTTGGGAAGCCGCCCATATTGTGGTGGAATCGCAGCTTGGCTCCACATCTGGCCTGCAACGTCGTCTGAAGGTTGGCTATGCGCGTGCCGGGCGTATTATGGACATGCTGGAAGAAAAGGGTGTCGTCGGCCCGCCCGACGGTTCCAAGCCGCGTGAGGTCCTGTTGGACGAGGAGGGGCTTGCCGCGCTGGAATCTGTCGACGCCGAGATGGCACGTGAAGATCGTGAGTTTGGAGGATTCTGATGGCTGCACGCTTTGGTGACATGCTGCTCGAGCAGCGTCGCCGGATGGGCCTTTCCATTCAGCAGGTCGCCAACACCATCAAAATCAGGCCGCAGATCATCGAGTTTTTCGAGACCGGTAACTTTGCTTCGATGCCGCCGCGCGGCTATGCGCAGGGCATGATTTCGAGCTATGCTCGCTTTTTGGGCCTCAATCCGCGCGAGGTCGTCAATGCCTACTTTGACGACCTGATGGCATACGAACGCGAGACGTCGCAGCAGGGCGGTCGTTTTCAGGACGCCGCCGGCTACGTCAATTCGCGTTCCTCGGTCGATAACGGGCGCTTCCTGATGGTTCAGGGCGGTCGTTCAACCCGCTATGGACAGCGTCCTCAGCAGGCCGGTTATATTACTGAGACGGGTTCGGGCGAGGAGATTCGCTCACAGCGTGACCGGTTCCGCAGTACGCCGATGCCCGAGGACCGTGCACTTCCCGCTGCCCGCGGCGTGGCGCGTGACCCTCGTGCCGGCTACGGCGACGGCGGCTATTCCGATCGCGGTTACCGTGGTGCCTCTATGGGACGCTCTCGCGGTGGCTATTCGGATGCCGATACCACGCAGGTGACGCCGCGTCTTCGCTCTCAATCACAGCCGTATGGCCAGCGCTCTTCGGCTCCGCGTTCGGTCCAGCGTGGCTATCAAGGCCGCGGTGAACTTGCGCCCCGCTCGGGTCAGCGCAGCCTTCAGGGCCAGGGCGGCTATCGCGGCCGTTCCGATAGCAATCGCGGTCGTATGCCTCAGGGAAGCGGCCGCAGCAGTTCCGGTCGTGGACGCGGCGGATCACGTACTCCTCAAAACAACGGGCTCGATCCGCGTATCGTCTACGCCGGCATCGGTGCCGTTGTGCTGCTGTTGATTGTGCTCATCGTGGTGCTTCTACGTGGCTGCGCATCTTCGGCGCCCGAGAACACGCCCGAGACGCCCACTGCTACCAAGATGACGACCAAGAAGTCTTCTAAGAAGACCGAAACGGTCGACGAGGACGATGACACCGATGAGGCGACGGATGAGTCGACTGATTCGGACGCTACCAAGACGACGGCCAAGAAGGAAGAGAACGAGGTCACGAAGGTCAAAGTCTCCGTTGCCAAGGGAAAGACCGCGTGGATTGAGGTCAAGGTTGACGGCAAGTCGGTCTATGGCGCCCAGGCGACTGGCCCCTTTGAGCAGGAGTACACGCCCGAGTCTTCGATCGAGATCACCACGTCCAAGCCTTCCGATGTCACCGTTACCAAGAACGGTGAAAAGGTTCGTTACGATACCAAGACCTCGGGCGTGGCGCGTGTGACGATCACCGTTCCCAAGAAGGAGACGTCTGATTCCGAGAATGGTGAAAGTTCTGATGGTACCGACACCACCGATGGTACCGATGCCACCGACGGTACCGATGCCCAGTCCACGGATGGCGCCGATACCGCAACTGACGGTCAGACACCCACCGATTCTACCGACAATTCGTACGATAGCTACTAGGCCGCTCGTACGCGAAAGGAAACATCATGGCTAAAGATTCCAGCTTCGACGTCGTGTCCGAGGTCAACATGCAAGAGGTCGACAACGCCTTCCAGCAGACCACGCGCGAGATTTCCCAGCGCTATGACCTTAAGGATTCCGGCGCCACGATCGAGCTTTCGAAGGGCGATAAGCTCTTTACGATCAACGCCCCGGCCGACTTTGTCTCCAAACAGATTGTTGACGTGCTGAGCTCCAAGCTCATCAAGCGCGGCATCGACCTCAAGGCTGTCTCGTGGGATGCTCCGCAGGCGGCATCGGGTGGCACCGTGCGCGTGCTCGGCCATATCGTCGAGGGTATCGACCAGGCGACCGCCAAGAAGATCAACAAGGACATCAAGGATCAAAAGCTCAAGGTCAAGGTGACCATCGAGGCCGACAAACTGCGTGTTTCCTCTGCTTCGAAGGACGCGTTGCAGACCGTGATTCAGTTCCTGCGCGACCAGGACTACGGCCAGCCGCTGCAGTTCACCAACTACCGCTAATATCAATCGAAAGGACCGCTCTCCAACATGGATACACCGTTGGGCTCCGTGCTCTACATCACCCTCGGGTGCGCTAAGAACGAGGTTGACACCGACCGCATGCGTTCTCTTTTGACCGCCGCGGGCTACGAGGAGGCATTCGACCCGCAGGATGCCGATATCGCCATCGTCAATACTTGCTCGTTCCTCGCCTCCGCAACGTCCGAGAGCATCGAGACCACGCTCGAGCTCGCCAACGAGGTTCAGGACGGCGTTCGTTCTTGTCCCATCGTCATGTGCGGCTGCGTGCCGTCGCGCTATGGCGATGACCTGCCTGACGAGCTGCCCGAGGTCGCTGCCTTTGTGAAGGCCGACGAGGAAGATGGCATCGTGGCGGTCATCGATGGCGTGCTGGGTGTCGAGCGTGAGATTGCAGCCTATATCCCGCAGGTCAAACGTACCGTCGAGGGTGCTGTCGCTTACGTCAAGATTTCCGATGGCTGCAACCGCTTCTGCAGCTTCTGCATGATTCCCTACATCCGCGGCCGCTATCATTCGCGCAATGCCGAGAGCATCATCTCCGAGGTGCGCGACCTGGTTTCCGGCGGTGTGCGCGAGATCGTGCTGATCGGCCAGGACACGGGCATCTGGGGTACCGACTTTGCCGACGAGGACGTCGCCGATGGCTCGCCGCGCAATCTGGCGCAGCTGCTGCGTGCCGTCGCCGAGGCCGTGCGCCCGCACAACGTCTGGGTCCGCGTGCTCTATCTGCAGCCCGAGGGCATGACTGACGAACTCATCGAGACGATTCGCGATACGCCCGAGGTGCTGCCCTATATCGATATCCCCGTGCAGCACTGCGACGCGCGCATCCTTAAGGCTATGCGCCGTTCTGGTTCGCGCCAGGAGCTCGAGGACCTGTTCCGCGATCTGCGTGAGCGTATCCCCGGCATCGTGATCCGTTCCACGGCCATGGTCGGCTTCCCGACCGAGACCGACGACGAGTTCCGCGACCTTATCGACTTTATGGACACCGTCGGCTTTGACTACACGAGCGTCTTTGCCTACTCGCAGGAGGAGGGCAGCCTGGCCGCTAAGATGGAGGGCCAGGTCGACGAAGAGGTCAAGCTCGAGCGCGCCCAGGAGGCCATGGACCTGGCCGAGTCGCTCGGTTTTGCCGCCACCGCCGCACATGTGGGCGAGCGCGCCCAGGTGATCGTCGACGGTATCGAAGAGACCGAGGATGGCGCCGAGCTGATCGGCCATGCCTGGTTCCAGGCGCCCGATTCCGATGGCGCGGTGCATCTGGACGCCAGCGAGGCGTCCGTGGGCGATATTCTGACCGTCGAGTTTACCGATAGCTTCTGCTATGAGCTTATCGGTCATGTTGTGGAGTAGGAGAGCGTCGTGGCTAACGAGAGCAATAAGGAACTGACGAGTGTCTGGACGCCCGCCAACATCGTGACGTGCGTTCGCATCGTCTTTATCCCGGTGTTCATGATCGTGTCGGCGCTTTCTCACACGAGTGTTGCCGGTACGGATTGGAGCACCTTCGACGGCCCGCTCGCCGCCGCTGCCTTCATTCTGTATGTGATCCTGTCGTGCACCGATAAGGTCGACGGTTATCTGGCGCGTTCGCGCAACGAGATCACCGACTTCGGTAAATTCTTGGACCCCATCGCCGATAAGCTGCTCGTGTTCTCGGCCCTGCTGCTGTTCTTGGATTTTGGTATGGTGACCGTGTGGTCCGTGTTCATTATCCTGTTCCGCGAGCTGCTGGTGAGCGCCCTTCGCATGGTCGCGAGTGCGGCCGGTGTGGTCGTTGCGGCCGATAAGCTCGGCAAGTACAAGACGGCAACCACGATGGTCTCCATTTGCGGTTACCTGTGCGTTTTTGCTATGGCCGGCTTGCACCTTGGCCCGGTGGCGCTGACGCTCGGCATCTACTCGGTGTCGCGCTTCCTGTACGCCGTTGCCGTTGTCCTGACCGTTATCTCGGGCGCCCAGTACTTCTGGAACTGCCGCAAGATCGTCTTTTCGGTCTAGGTCCTAGTGGGTATGACGGACTCTTTTGAGCAGATTTCCGCACATAACGAGGAGCTGGCGCGTGATATTGTCGAGCGCGCGAGCGCTCGGGGCGTGACGGTTTCGACGGCTGAGTCGCTGACGGCGGGTATGATCGCCTCGACGATTGCCGATATCCCGGGCGCCTCGGCGGTGCTGCGTGGCGGTGCGGTGACCTATTGCGATGAGATTAAGCATCGTGTTCTTGGTGTTGAGCAGGAGACGCTCGACCGCTATACCGCGGTGTCGCATCAGACCGCGCGCGAGATGGCGGTGGGTTCGCTGGAGCTGTACCAGAGCGATATTGCAGTGAGCGCAACGGGTTATGCCGGCCCCGGCGGTGGCACTGAGGACGATCCGGCGGGCACTTTCTATATTGGCTGGGCGCATCGTTCCGCCGATGGGGGCGTGCCGGTCGTGGACTCTGTGCGCTGCCACTATGAGGGCGACCGTTCGTGTGTTCGTGCCCATGCGGTCACGGAGGCATTGGGTCGCATTGCCCTTGTGCTCAACTCTATGGAATAGACGTGTTTTAAGGGGCCTCCGAGCCCCTTAATTGTGGAGATAGGGACCTTAGGCTCATTTGGCGTTTGTGCTGGTTGTAGATGTATTTTTGCCTGCCTTGTTCATATTTGGTCCTTTGTGGTCAAGCATTTGGTCAGTGTTTGGTCGGCGTTTGGTTGGGTTTTGGAAAGACCGCCTGCATATGATTGGCCTGAACGGTTGACCACGAACAGCCGTTCGTTTATTATCGATGCAGGTTGTTAAGAGGAGGGCTATTCATGGCCAAGAATTCAGGTCCCGTACGTACCGTTCATGCTCGCACGACGGGTAAAGAGCGCGATGAGATGATCGCCACCACCAAGGCCGAGATCGAGAAGAAATTCGGCCAGGGTTCCATCATGAGGTACGGCGACGGTGGTCCCGAGCTCGAGGTCGAGGCCATTCCCACGGGCGCCCTGGCCCTCGATGCCGCGCTGGGTATCGGCGGCGTGCCGCGCGGCCGTATCGTCGAGATTTACGGTCCTGAGTCCTCCGGTAAGACGACGCTTTCGCTCGAGATCCTGGCCGAGGCCCAGGCAATGGGTGGCGTTGTGGCATTTATCGATGCCGAGCACGCGCTTGATCCCACGTATGCCGCGCGCATCGGCGTGGATATCGACGAGGTGCTCATTTCCCAGCCCGATACGGGCGAGCAGGCGCTTGAGATTGTTGACATGCTCGTGCGTTCCGGCGCCATCGATGCCATCGTCGTCGACTCCGTCGCCGCGCTGACCCCGCGTGCCGAGATCGAGGGAGAAATCGGCGATACTACGGTCGGTCTTCAGGCTCGCCTAATGAGTCAGGCGCTCCGCAAGCTCGCCGGCTCGCTGTCCAAGTCCAACACGACGTGCATCTTCATTAACCAGCTGCGTGAGAAGATCGGCGTCATGTTCGGCAACCCCGAGACTACGACGGGCGGCCGCGCCCTTAAGTTCTTCTCTTCGGTGCGTATCGACATTCGCCGTATCGACAGCATTAAGCTTAAGGACGAGGTTATCGGTAACCGCGTGCGCGCCAAGGTCGTTAAGAACAAGGTGGCAGCTCCGTTCCGTTCTGCTGAGTTCGACATCATGTACGGTACGGGCATCTCTAAGGAGGGCTCAATTCTGGACATGGCTGTCGAGTGCGGCATCTGCAAGAAGATGGGCTCCTGGTTTGCCTATGGCGAGGACAAGCTTGGCAACGGTCGAGAGGCCGCCAAGGCTTTCCTGCGCGAACACCCCGATTGCGCCGACGAGATTGAGCATAAGGTCCGCCTTGCCTGCGGACTTGAGTTTGATGACGATGCTCCGTCCGAGGTCGAGCTGACCGATCAGCCTGCGCCTGAGGAGTTTGACGAGCTTTACGCCATCGATGGTTCCGCCATGCTCGATGATGACGACGAGTAGCGGTTACGCTCATGTCGTATACGGTGACCGAGGCCACGGTCGTCTATCCCGATAAGAAGGCGGCCTCCTCGTTCTCGAGCGGATATGCGTCCAAAAAGCCTTGCGCACATATCGATTGTGAGCTTGAGGGCGGTTTTGAGCGGTCCATTTGGATTCCCGTGCGGGTTGCGCGCCTGTATGTCAAAAACCGCCCCGATCTTCCCTGTGATTGGGACAACTTTCGTGAGGCGGTGCAGCTCATCGAGCGTAAATGTGCACTTACCATGGTGACCGAGATGTTATCGCGCCGCGACCATGCGACGGGTGAGGTCCGTGACAAGCTGGCTCGCTACGGCTTTCGCCAACCCGCGATCGATTTCGCCGTCGAGCGCGCCACCGAGTATCGCTTTTTAGACGAGAACCGCTTTTGCTCGTACTTTATCGAGGAACGCAAGCGGCGCGGTTGGGGACAGCGCAAAATCGAGACCGAGCTCAAGCGCCGTCATGTCGTGCTCGATGACATTCCCGGTTATCCCGAGGATTATTTTGCCGTCGAAGACGATTTGGCGCGTGCGTCAGCCCTGCTCGCCAAGCGGCGTGTTCCAGAGACGCGCGGATTCGAAAAACTGGTTCGGTTTTTGATGGGCAAGGGCTTCTCGTATCACATCGCCGCCGATGCCGTTAAGGCACGTCTCGATGCCGAATGCGAGGAATGTGCGGTTTAGGCGTATGCGTTTTGTGGTCCTGCCGTTCACCGCGTTTTAGCCGCCGTACTGGGGCCATTTATTTGACAGTTGTTGTGGTTCAACGTACGATAAACACTGTCATTTGCTTTGTGATATGTGCTCATCTGTGATGAGTTTGTTTATATGTTTATCTGTATCCGACCCGCATAAGCTGCGCCCATATTACTCAAATGTCGCGAGCCGTTCGTAAGGACGGTTCGTTTTGTTGTGTAACGAATCCATAAAAAGGAGTGAGCATGCCTATCATCGCAGCGCTCGTTGGCATCGTTTTGGGTGCCATCGCCGCCATTGCCTACATGCGCACCGCCAAGCAGGGTAGTCTTCATGAGGCCGACGAAAAGATCCAGTCGGCACACGCACAGGCTGAGTCCCTGATCGGCGATGCAAAGCGTCAGGCCGAGACCCTCAAAAAAGAGGCTCTGCTCGAGGCTAAAGAGGAGATCATCAAGAACAAGCAGGCCGCCGAGGCCGAGGACAAGCAGCGTAAGAGCGAGATTCGTACGCTCGAGAACCGCGTGATGCAGCGCGAGGAATCCCTTGATCGCCGCAACGACGCTCTCGACAAGCGCGAGCATCAGCTGTCCAGCCAGGCCGGTCAGGTCGAGAAGCGCTCCCGCGAGCTCGAGGAGCTCTGCGCAAAGCAGACCTCCGAGCTCGAGCGCATCGCCGACCTTACCCGCGAGGACGCCCACAAGGAGCTCCTCGATAAGGTTCGCGGCGAGGTCACCCACGAGGCCGCCACGATCATTCGCGAGTCTGAGCAGCAGGTTCGCGCCGAGTGCCACAAGACCGCCCAGGAGATTCTGTCCCTGGCGATTCAGCGCTGCGCTGCCGACCACACTGCCGAGGTCACCGTTACCTCCGTGCACATTCCCTCTGATGACCTCAAGGGCCGTATCATCGGTCGCGAGGGTCGCAACATCCGCACCTTCGAGCAGGTTTCCGGCGTCAACCTCGTGATCGACGACACGCCCGAGACCGTCGTTCTTTCGAGCTTCGATCCGGTCCGTCGTGAGACCGCCCGTGTTGCTCTGGAGAACCTCATCGCCGACGGCCGCATTCACCCCGCCCGCATCGAGGAGATGTATCACAAGGCTGCCGACCTGGTTCAGCAGCGCGTGCGCGAGGCTGGCGAGCAAGCTGC
The DNA here is from genome assembly GCA_900552755.1 of uncultured Collinsella sp. Taxonomy (GTDB): domain Bacteria; phylum Actinomycetota; class Coriobacteriia; order Coriobacteriales; family Coriobacteriaceae; genus Collinsella. The sequence goes on along the minus strand of USAY01000050.1, from coordinate 167 downwards.
ATTCGATACCGGCATTCACGACCTGCACCCCGAGATCGTCAAGACCCTTGGTGCCCTGCGCTACCGTACCTCGTTTGGTCAGAACGTGCTTCAGCACTCCCTCGAAGTCTCTGACCTGTGCGGCGTGATGGCTTCCGAGCTTGGCCTGGACGTTGTGACCGCCAAGC
>USAY01000049.1 GCA_900552755.1 uncultured Collinsella sp. | reverse complement strand
AAGTGAAGCCGCAGATCTTAGCTGCTGACATGCCGGAAGCAAGCTCCTCATCCGATGGATAGCCCTTCGTGATAACAAATTGCCCTCCATCTTTGAGATACGGTGCCGCATACTCAACAAGAATCGGTAGAGGGGCCAGCGCGCGGGCGGTTATGACAGAGAACTGCTTCTTATGGCTTCGAGCATATTCTTCAAGACGATCATGGACTGCATGACCATATTTCAATCCGAGAGCATGAACAAAAGAATTGACAGCATCAACCTTTTTGCCAACAGAGTCAATATAAGTAGCTTTACGATGCGTGGTTATCGTTAATGGAATACCAGGGAAGCCTGCGCCTGTTCCCATATCGAGCAAAGCTCCATCAGGAGCCTTATTGACATAAGGAAGCAAAACAAGTGAGTCGAGGATATGAAGTACCGCAGCATCTTCAACGTTAAGAATACGAGTGAGATTGGTTGTCTTATTTGTTTCCAGAACCAAATCCAAATGCTGGATACATTTCCTCAGCTCAGCATCAGTTACGCTCAAGGAATACTCTTTGCAATAGGAAGTTAGACGGCTGAGCATCTCGTCAGTCTGCTGATCAGTAAGTACAAACAACAGAAGCTCCTTTCTGACAAAAATCAGTGTATCGAGAACTTTTGACAAAAAAAGGGGACGTGGAAACCACGCCCCCTTAGCATAAGCTCGAGTAGATTATCGAGCAACAATCACCACATGGCGATCAGGGTCAGAACCCTCAGAATGGGTATCGACAGCATCATTGCCACGAAGTGCAATATGAACCAGTCGGCGCTCATAGGCATTCATGGGCGGAAGCGAAACACTCTTATGGGTACGGATGGCACGCTCGGCGGCCGACTGAGCCATTGAGGCAACTTTGTCCTGACGACGGCTCTTGTAGCCCTCAACGTCAACCACAACCGGATACCTAAAGCCAAGCTTGCGGCTCACCAGCAAAGAGAACATGACCTGAAGAGCATCAAGGGTACGACCATGACGGCCAATGAGAACAGCAAGATCAGGAGCGGTAACATCCAAAATCAGCTCGCCCTCGTCGCCCTCGTACTCATCAATAGGAGAGTTGGCGGCATCGAAGTGCGAAAGGATGGAACGCAGAATGGAAATCGCAACATCGGCAATGGCGTCGAGCTCCCCATCGGTCAGCTCTTCACCGGCCTTGTAGCGCTGTGCAATCTCGGGATAATCGCCCGCAATCTGCGGGGCAACCTCCTCAAGCATATCCTCGATGATCTCTTCAGACATAACGTACTCCAAAAGTTAGGTACCTAAATAAGATTGATATCCCGACTACTTCTTCTTGTGCGGACGCGGCTTCTTCTCGCGACGGGTAACCTCGACCTGCAGCGGAGCGTTCTTGAGGCGCTCCTCCTCATCGGCCTTGGCCTTGTCGATAACCTTCTGCGTCACGAAGATCTGCTGGATAACCTGCCAGGCAGAAGACACATCGTAGTACAGCAGAACGCCGACAGGTAGGCTCCAGCCCATCCAAAGCATCATGACGGTCATGACGACAGCCATCATGCGCATGCTCTGGGCCTGCTGACCAGTCTGATTGCGGGACATATACAGCTGCGGAATCAGGGTCAAGACAGCAAACAGGATCAGGCAGATCAGCGCAGGCAGCGCAACCATAAAGCCATCGGCAAAAGAGGCGCTCGGCGTGGTGGTCAGATCGGGCAGGATGTTAAAGAACGAGAACGTGCCCTCGTTAAAGTACTGCGGCAGGTTGCGCAGAAGCGTGAACAGGGCGATAAGGATGGGCATCTGAATCAGAAGCGGCAGGCAGCCGGCCAGCGGATTGAACTTGTTCTCGCTGTAGAACTTCTGCATCTCCTCGGCCTGACGCTGGGGGTCGTCGGCGTAGCGCTCCTGGATCTCGAGCATCTTGGGCTGCAGCACCTGCATGCGAGCCGTCGACTTGGTCGACTTGAGCATGAGCGGCGTCAGCAGCAGACGGATGATGACCACCAGGATGATGATGGACAGGCCCCAGTCGACCGCAAAGGTCTGGATGAGCTTGAGCAGCTCAAAAAGGATGTTAACGATCCAATCCCACATGTAAGTTTTCCTCCGATAGCGAGTGCCCGCTAAGGCACAGGGTCATAACCGCCGACGTGCAGGGGATTGCAGCGAGCGATGCGCCTCACGGCAAGCCAGCAGCCTCTCAAAACACCGTACTTCTCAATCGCCTGAACGGCGTATTGCGAGCACGTTGGGTAATAAATGCAGGCGTCAGGTAATAAGGGCGAAACAACCTGTTGATATATGCGAATAGGAGCGATGGCAACACGTCGCAAAACGTGATTGCTCATCGCTCCTCCCCGGCAACGCCGGCGCGTTTCATAAGCGAACGCAACGCCTTGTCCATCTCCTCCGGCGAGGAAACCCTCGTCTTGGGAGTCGCGAACAAGATGATGTCATAACCCGCAACGGGAAATCCACAGCTGCGGGCGGCCTCGCGCATCACACGCTTAGATCGGTTGCGCACGACAGCACAACCGAGTCGTTTAGCACCAACGAAGGCGACCCTTCCGGAGTCGCCTTCGCCAACCGATTCACATATGGTCATTCGAATCAGAGGGTGATTGAAACGACGCCCCTGACTGAACACATGCTCGAAATCTTGCCGAGACTTAATAGTCTTCATGCGAGATGTGTGTATCGCTGCTAGACAGTGAGACGCTTGCGGCCCTTGGCGCGACGACGGGCGAGCACGGCACGACCACCCTTAGTGGCCATACGGGCACGGAAGCCATGGGTCTTGGCACGCTTACGCTTATTAGGCTGATACGTACGCTTCATCTTAAGTTCCTCCTGCTGCATTTCGAGTGTCCGCGGGGGCGCGGACGCAGATATAGACACGTGAGCTTGAAGATTGTAGGGAAATCAATGTTCAAATGTCAAGAAATCAAAGGTAAAAGGTTGCAAAGAGTACACGGTTCCCCCATAAGCAGAATCGGCACTTGATGCAGCAGGCAACTTTTCACGAAATTTCATCGAGTTTTCAACAGGTCGTGTTGGAAATGTTGAGAACTTTTCGCCCGTTTTCCAAAGTTTTCAACAGGTTTTGAAAACTTGTCGAAAGATGAGAAACATTGCGCAGTGAGCTACTATTTGTTCAAAACCTTTTGAAAGATTGCGAGCGGCATGTCTGACGACTTCTACACCATGGTCGATTCCGGTGATCCGGCACCCGACAACGAGCACATCACCGGCGTGCGCGAAAAACGCAACGAGAGCGAGCAGGTCACCGCACAAGCACCGAAGGCCATGTATGCAGCGCGCATCGCGGTCTACGATGACATGCTGTCGACACCGCGCGTCATCGTCATCGAACCGCAAGACGTCCGCACCTACTTGGAAGAGACAACCAACACCGTCTACCAGTGCATGAAAGAGCAGGGAGGACGCATCTCGCTGATGGTTATCCGCGAGATTGTCGAAAACTTTATCCACGCTCATTTTGCAGAGCCCATCATCTCGATTCTGGACGGCGGAGACACCATCCGCTTTGCTGACCAAGGACCCGGCATCGACGACAAGGAACGTGCTTTCGACTTTGGCGTTACCAGCGCAAACAGCAAGATGAAGCGCTATATCCGTGGAACCGGAGCAGGGTTTCCCATGGTGCAGGAGTATTTGGAAAACGCCGGCGGTGCCGTATCCATCGAGGACAACATGGGCAACGGCACCGTGGTTACGGTAAGCCTGAACCCTAAACGCGTGCAGGAAATCGAGCGTGCCGGCGGACGCGGCGCTGCCGTGCGGCCCGAGACGGAGCAGCCCACATATCCCCTGCCGGGAGCTTTTGCGCAGCAGCCCATGGCAACGCAGCAGATGCAGCCCACCGTGGGACAGATGCAGCAGCCCGGAATGCCTCCTACACAAGAACCCCAAGCGGCATCGATGTCGATGCCGCCAAGCATGCCAGAGGCCATGTCGCTGGCGGATCAGGATGCAGCAGCAATGCAGCAGGCGACGGGCGCACCGGGTGGCCAGCAAATGGGCTATCAGCCGTACCAACAAGGATATCCATATCAGCAGATGCCGCCACTGGGGTACGGCCAGCAGTTCCCGCAGCAGTACCAGCAAGGATATCAGCAGCCGTACCAGCAGATGCCGCAGCAGCAGTACAACCCCTGGGCCCAGCAGATGCCTCCGCAGCCTTACCAACAGTGGCCTCAAAGTTTTCAACAGCAAATGCCACCGATGCAGAGTTCTCAACAACCAGCAGCTCAAATGATGTATCCTAATGCAGCAAATCAGCATGCGCAGCCACAACCGGACGTGTTCGTAAGCGATCGCGGCAACGCCGCGCTGGGCTATCTGGCGCAAAATCAAGCGTGCGGTGCAACCGATCTGGCGAGGGCGTTTGGAAACTCGGCCCCCACCTGGTCACGCACGCTCAATGACTTGGCGCAGGCCGGCTTGGTCATCAAGCATGGCCAGAAATACCATCTGACCGAACTCGGCGCCGCTCGCGTGCGAGCTCAGAGCTAAAGAACGGGAGAGACAGTGGACGAGGAAGCAAGCATCATCCTGGGGGATGCTATCGCCTTTTGCCAGCGCGACGGCCAAGATGCACGCCTCATCAACATGCTGGGGCAATCGCGCGCCATAAGCCTGACCGAAGATACGCTCACGATCGAGGCCCCCTCGCGCTTTGCCATCGCCCAGCTCAAAAAGCATCAGCCGACTATTGAGGCTTATCTGGAAGAAATCGCCTTTGCACCGATTGCGCTCGACATCGTGGCGCCGCAAGGCGCCGCAACGGAATCCGCTGCCGCGACGGCGCCCGCCACGGCTCCCGCTGCTTCCCCGACGGTACCAGCCTCCGCAAGCGACGTGCCGACAATCGAGCACCAGCACAGCGATGTTTCCCGTGAAACCATGGCGCCGTTGCCGACCGCGGTAGCGACGTCAACGAACGCACCCGTCACGCACATGCCCATCGCTCACGACGCAGCGGCGGGCGCGGATTCGGGCATTGCAATCAAGAACACGCTCTCGGCCGACGATTTTCGTCGCATGATGAACCAGATGAAGGGCGGAGCGCCGACTAAATCCACGCAAGCTGCGACCCCCGCTTCACCCATGCCAGCACCGACCGTGCCGCCCGAGCAGAATACGGATGGAGCCCCGCTCGCCGCGAACTCAAAATTTACCTTTGAGAACTTTGTCTACGGCCCCGAGAACAGCCATGCCTATCGCTCGGCACTCAAGTTTGCCGCCCTCGCGGACGAGCGCGGCACATGCACATCACTGTTTATCTACGGCAAATCGGGCCTGGGCAAGACGCACCTGCTGCTTGCCATCAAAAACGAGCTCGCCGAGAAGTCGCCCGAGATCAAGGTCAAGTATGCCAACTCCCAGGCATATCTGGACGACCTGATGACCGAGTTCGACCGCCAAAAGAAGAACAACGCCCCCATCATGCAGGCGTACCACGGCGTGGACGTGCTCATCATCGATGACATCCAAAACATCATCGGCAAGCGCGCAAGCGTGGACTACTTTTTCCAGCTCATGGACGAGTTCATCCGCAACAACAAGAAGGTCGTCATCGCGGCAGACCGCGCCCCCAAGGACCTGAGCATGGACGAGCGTCTGACCAGCCGCTTCAACGCCGGAATGCTCTGCCTGGTCGCAGAGCCCAGCTACGAGATGAAATACAAGATCTTGCAGCGCTATTACGAGAACACTATCGTCGCCGCTCCCGAGGCAGGCGACGACTCGCTGCTGGCGGCCTATGGGGGCGACGGCGGGCACCTGACCGACGAGCACTTTAAACACATGGCCGAGGTCTCGGGCACCAACATCCGCGAACTCGAGAGCTTTTGCGAGCGCTGCGCCGGCGAGGCGGGCGACCGCGAACGCGAGGGCGGGGAGCTCACCTTTGACGATATCGATGCCATCGCCAGCCAGTACTTCGACACATCGGCCAAAAAGATCAACGTCCAGACGGTTCAGTCCGTCATCGAAGAGCAGTACGGCGTGACGCACGAGGAGCTCATCGGCCCGCGTCGCAACGCCAATATCGCCAAAGCACGCCATATCGCTATCTACCTGGCCATCGAGATGTGCGAGATGACGACCACGGCGGTGGGCGCCGAATTTGGCAACCGCAACCACTCGACCGTCAGCACGAGCTACAAAAAGGTCCAGAAGATGATCCAGGAAGACCGCACCGTCACCGAAGACCTCAAGTCGCTGCGCGATAAAATTACACTGCGCTCGTAGGGAAATAGAGACACCTGTTGAAAACTTGTCGAAACCACGGGCATAAGGTGTCTAAAACCCAATCCGCGGTGATGAAAAGTTTTGCGCAGGTTTTGAACGTGGAAAACCACCCCTGTTGCACACAGGTTGCTGTCGATTCTCTTTCTGGGTCTGACCTGCGTCTTTGGGAGTAATCAACAGTTTCGTCAGTGCTATTACTATTATTAAGATATTTATATCTATAGAAAGGTATTAAAAGATGAAGTTCACCGTCAGCCAGAGCTCGCTTACACAAGCCATCGGCGTCGTTATGAAGGGTGTCGCTTCGGCATCCACCCTTCCCATCCTGTCGGGCGTGCTCGTCAAGGCGCAAGACGGCATCTTGGAATTCCAGACCTCTAACTACACCATCTCGATCCGTCATCGCATCGCGGCGCATGTCGAAGAAGAGGGCGAGATGGTTATCCCCTGTAAGATGCTCTCCAATATCACCAAGACTCTCCCCGATGCCCCGGTCACCTTTGAGCTGTCCGAGCGCCAGGTGCTGATTGGTTGCGAGAAGAGCTCGTTCCGCCTGAACACACTCGATGCCAATGACTTCCCCGAGTTTCCGGCCTATGCCATCGAGAGTGCCGTGGAGCTGCCGACCGATATCTTGTCCGAGATGGTCGGCCGCGTGTGGCGCGTCACCTCGACCGACAAGGCCCGCCCCATCCTGGGCGGCGTGCACATGAAGGTCGAGAACAACACCGTGCGCCTGGTGGCGACCGATTCCTTCCGCTTGGCCGTGTGCGATACGCAGGTCGAGACCTCAACCCTCGAGGGCTCCTTTGAACTCAACGTTCCGGCCGACGCCTTTAACGACGCGCTGAACATCATGGCCAGCCAGGCGACCATCATGATCGGGGCTACCGACACCCAGGTCGTCTTTGAGGCCGGCAACACCACCTACGTGTCGCGCCGCATCGAGGGCGTGTACCCCAACTACAAGCAGCTCATCCCCGATTCGTGCGTGACGAGCGTCAAGATCGACGTCGCCGCCTTTAACGCCGCCCTCAAGCGCGTGGCCGTTATCGCGAGCGCCAACCCCGCCGTCAAGTTCGAGATCGATGTCGAGAACGGGCAGATGGGCCTGTCCTCCATTTCCAATGACCAGGACCTTGCGCAGGAGACGATCGATGTCGAGGCCGAGGGCGAGTCGGGCACCATCGCCTTCAACTACCACTACATCTTCGGCTGCCTCAATGCCCTGTCCAAGGAGAAGGAGATCACGCTGGAGCTCAAGAGCTACTCGCAGGCGGGCATCTTCAAGTCCTACGACAAGATCAACTACCTGTACCTGGTCATGCCGGTCCGCATCTAGCGCTGCGCCATGACCATGTTCGCCCGCGATCTTTCCGTCGCGCACTACCGCAGCTTCGATAGCTATCGTCTTGCCCTGGACGAGGGCGTGACGATACTTGCGGGACCAAACGCGGCGGGAAAGACCAATCTCATAGAGGCGCTGCAGCTGCTGACGAGCGGCGCCTCGTTTAGGCATCCGACCGCAGCCGAGCTCGTCCATGACGGCGTGGGCTCGTGCAAGGTCGAGCTGAGGCTCGAGGGCGACGGCCGCGTGCTTGATATGGGATTGAGCGCGGAGGACGGTAAGCGCTCGTTTAGCCGCAACGGCAAGAGATGCTCTGCCGCCGGTGTGCGCGGCGTTCTGCCGAGTGTGCTGTTTTGCCCTGACCATCTGGACATGGTTAAGCGAGGCGCCAGTGTGCGCCGCGCCGCCCTCGATGACTTTGGCATGCAACTGAGCGCACGCTATGCCGATCTTGCGAGCACCTATGGGCGCTGCGTGACCCAGCGTAACGCCTTGCTCAAGGAGACCTGGTGCTGCCGTGAGATGCTCGGCGCGTGGAACGATTCGATTGCCCGCGCGGGCGCGGCTCTGCTCGTGCACCGGTTGGCCCTGCTCGACCGGCTGGCGGGCCATGTACACACTGCCTACGGGCAAGTGGCGTCCGGCGAGGCTGCCAACGTGACCTATACGTCCACACTGGGGGATTTGCCCCAGGTCGAGGATCGCGAAGAGCTGAAGGGCTGGGCGTACGAGCGCATGCTGGCCGCCCTTGATGAGCACGCCGACGAGGAAATTCGCCGCGGCGTGACGTTGGTGGGACCGCATCGCGACGAGATTGAATTTACCGTGGCGGGTCGCTCCGCCCGTTCATTTGCCAGCCAAGGACAGCAGCGAACGTTGGTACTGTCCTGGAAGGTGGCCGAGGTGGCCGTGGCTCGCGATGTTCTGGGTACTGCTCCGCTGTTGCTTCTGGACGACGTGATGAGCGAGCTCGACGGCGAGCGCCGCGGTGCTTTTCTGCGGCTGATCGGCGATGATATCCAAACGGTCATAACCACGACCAACCTGGGATACTTTACCGATGACCTGCTTGATCGAGCCAAGGTGGTGAGCATGGGTGAGACGTGCTAATTACGAGCGCGAGAGCGAAACGGTCGCCTTCAGTGGGTTTTTAAACGCAGAGCGCCAGCGCATCCTGGCGGCTGCAACACCTGAGCGCCGCGCGCAGATGGAGGCTGCCGAGGAGTCGCGCGCGGTCTATCGCGCGTGGAACGCGGTGTGCTCGGGCACGCGCGAGGGGCGGCATGTGACGGGCCTGCGCTACCTGCCCGAGTCCAACGAGCTGCTGGTATATCTCGATTCGCCCTCGTGGACGCAGGAAATGACGCTGTTGCGCGAGATCATCCGCGCGCGCATGGAGCGCGTCGGTGCGCATGTGGATGGCCTGGTGTTCAAAACCACCGCGCCCGGTCACACGCCGCCCGCTGCCAAAGAGCGTCTGCGTCCTGCCGTGGCCGAGCGCCCGCCGGCTCCGCATGCTGACCTAAGTGAGGCCGAGCGCACCGAGATTGAGCGCCAAGTGGCGCCCATCGAAGACCAAAAACTGCGCGAGGCCCTCGAGAACGCCATGAGAGCCAGTGCCGAGTGGGCCAAGGGCGTGCAAGGCAAAAAAGAGCCTTAAATCGCATCTGGTGGCCTTGTAGAGCCAAATACCCTCGTTCCCGAGGGTATTTTTTTACGATAAACTAGTAAGGCTGTACACATTTTCTTGACTGAAGGAGGACGTGTGGCAAACGAAAACGATTACGATGGCGGCGAGATTAAGATTCTCGAAGGTCTCGAGGCCGTTCGTAAGCGCCCGGGCATGTATATCGGCTCGACGAGCGCCAGCGGTCTGCATCACCTGGTGTGGGAGATCGTTGACAACTCCGTCGACGAGGCCATGGCCGGTTTCTGCACCGAGATCCAGGTGACGGTCCACGCCGACAACTCCATCACGGTCGTCGACAACGGGCGCGGCATCCCCGTCGACGAGCACCCTGTTAAAAAGATCCCGACGCTCGAGGTCGTCATGACGATCTTGCACGCCGGCGGTAAGTTCGATAACTCGGCCTATAAGGTTTCGGGCGGCCTGCACGGCGTTGGCATCTCCGTCGTCAACGCACTGTCCAAGTGCGTGGTCGTTCAGGTTCGTCGCGACGGCAACACCTACGAGATGGAGTTCTCGCGCGGCAAGACCGTTAAGAAGATGGAGGTCGTGGGCACCTCGGATTCGACGGGCACCACCGTCACCTTCTGGCCCGACGACGAGATCTTCGAGACATGCATCTACGATTTCGATACGCTGCACAACCGTCTGCAGGAGACGGCGTTCCTCAATAAGAACCTCAAAATCGTGCTGACTGACGAGCGCGAGTCTACTCCCCACGTGGAGGAGTTTTGCTACGAGGGCGGCATCATCGACTTCGTCAAGTTCCTTAACGAGGGCAAGGACGTCCCCGAGGCCTTTAAGGAGCCTATCTACATCGAGGGCAAATCGGACCCGGACGCACCTGTGGCCAAGATGGGCGAGGTTGAGGTTTCCATGCAGTGGAATAGCGGCTACGGCGAGAACGTCATGTCGTTTGCCAACGACATCTACACCCCCGAGGGCGGCATGCACCTTGAGGGCTTCCGCACCGCGCTCACCCGCGTGATCAACGATTACGCGCGCAAGCAGAACCTGCTCAAGGAAAAAGACGCCAACCTGACCGGCGACGATGTGCGCGAGGGCCTTTCGGCCGTTATCTCGGTCAAGCTGCCCGATCCGCAGTTTGAGGGCCAGACCAAGGCCAAGCTCGGCAGCTCCTATATGCGCGCGCTGACGCTCAAGATCGTGACCGACGGCCTTGCCGATTACCTCGAGGAGCACCCTAAGCCCGCTCGCGAGATCGTCAAGAAGGCGCAGCAGGCCTGCAAGGCGCGCAATGCCGCCCGCAAGGCGCGCGAGGCGACCCGCCGCAAGAGCCTGCTCGAGACGGCGTCCCTGCCCGGTAAGCTCGCCGACTGCTCGGTGCGCGATGCCGAGCTGACCGAGCTCTTCATCGTAGAGGGCGACTCGGCAGGCGGTTCGGCCAAGGACGGCCGTCGCCGAGACATCCAGGCGATTCTGCCCCTGCGCGGCAAGATTTTGAACGTCGAGCGCGTTGGTGACCATCGCGCGTTCTCGAGTGACACCATCCAGTCGCTGATTACCGCGATCGGCTGCGGCGTCACGACGAGTGCCGGCGACGGCGGCGACTTCGATATCACCAGGGCGCGCTACCACAAGATCATCATCATGACCGATGCAGACGTCGACGGTGCGCATATCCGCATCCTGCTGCTGACGTTCTTCTACAAGTACATGCGTCCGCTGATCGATGCCGGCTACGTCTATGTTGCCTGCCCGCCCATCTTTGGCATTAAGGTGCGCAACAAGATCCACTACGTGTATCCCAACGGCCGCCAGCCCGAAGACGAGATCCTGCGTGACACCATCCAGAGCCTGGGCCTGAACCCCGACGATAACGACGAGGACGGCAAGGCCAAGGACGGCAAGATTACCAAAAAGCGCAAGGGCTATACCGTCCAGCGCTACAAGGGTCTGGGCGAGATGGACCCCAAGCAGCTTGCCTCGACGACGATGGACCCCAAGACCCGCATTCTGCAGCGCGTGTCGATCGAGGACGCCGTGGTGGCGGACCGCGCCGTGCGCGAGCTGATGGGTTCCGAGGTCGGCTATCGCCGCGAGTACATCGAGAAGCATGCACATGATGCACGATTCCTTGACGCTTAAGAGGAGGTAACGTGGCAGACGATATCAACAACAACGAGGGTATGGGCGAGGCCGGCGATGCCGGTATGCCCGATGATCTGAAGCGCCTGCTTGCCCGTGCTGAGCAGGGCGAGGACGGCGACCCGGACGCCTATAACCCCGATGCCGATGATGAGGAGGAAGACGACGACGCCGAGCTCGAGGAGAGCTTTGGCGAAGTCGATCGCGGCGCCTCGGCCGGCGAGGATATCAACGGCGGCCAGCTCCAGATTTCGGAGTTTGGCCGCGAGATGAAGCAGTCGTTCATCGAGTATTCGATGTCGGTCATCACGGCGCGCGCCCTGCCGGACGTGCGTGACGGCTTAAAGCCGGTGCACCGCCGCATCCTGTACGCGATGAACGAGAGCGGCATCTACCCCAACCGCCCGCACAAGAAGTCAGCTTGGACGGTCGGCGAAGTTATCGGTAAGTACCACCCGCATGGCGACCTCGCGGTCTATGAGGCCATGGTCCGCCTGGCGCAGTGGTTCTCCATGCGCACGCCGCTCATCGACGGTCACGGCAACTTCGGCAACATCGACGGCGACGGCGCGGCGGCCATGCGTTACACCGAGAGCCGCCTGGCAAAGCCCGCCATGGAACTGTTGCGTGACTTGCAGAAGGATACCGTCGACTGGCAGCCCAACTACGACGAATCGCTCGCCGAGCCCGTGGCGCTGCCTGCGCGCTTCCCCAACCTGCTGGTCAACGGCAGTCAGGGCATCGCCGTCGGCATGGCCACCAACATCGCCCCGCATAACCTCACCGAGGCGATCGAGGCCACCTGCCACCTGATTGACAACCCCGACGCCACCGTCGACGAGCTCATGCAGATCATGCCCGGTCCGGACTTCCCCACCGGCGCCATCATCATGGGCAGCGTCGGCATTAAGCAGAGCTACGAGACCGGCCGCGGCTCCATTACCGTGCGTGCCAAGGCACATGTGGAGTCCACCAAGACCGGTCGCAGCCGCCTGGTCTTTACCGAGATTCCCTACATGGTCAACAAGGGCACCCTGCAGGAGAAGATCGCCCAACTCGTCAACGACAAGCGCATCGAGGGCATCTCGGATATGCGCGATGAGTCCAACCAGAAGGGCATCCGTCTGGTCATCGAGCTCAAGAAGGGCGTCATTCCGCAGGTCGTGCTCAACAACCTGTATAAGTACACCTCGCTGCAGACGACCTTTGGCGCCAACAACCTGGCGCTCGTCAACGGCGTGCCCAAATGCCTGAGCCTGCGCGAGATGCTGCAACACTACATCGACCACCAGGTCGACGTAGTCACCCGCCGCACCCGCTTCGACCTTAAGAAGGCCCAGGCGCGTGCCCATATCCTCGAGGGCTACCTGATGGCCCTTGACCATATCGACGAGGTCATTAGCATCATACGCTCCTCGCAGACCGACTC
>USAY01000048.1 GCA_900552755.1 uncultured Collinsella sp. | reverse complement strand
TCCGGCGCGGGGCTCGCTAATCGGCTATTATTTGTTTAGACAACTTGAGTTGTAGAGGAGTGACCGGCGATGGTGCAGGGCGCCAAACATATGAAGAGCAATAACGCCGCGGACAACGGCGGCTCAAGCCCTCAGCCCAAACCTCAACCAAAGCCCAAGCGTCGTCGCAAGCGACTGCCGCGCTGGGCCGATCGGCTCATCACCATCGTCATCATCCTTATTGGCGTGGGCCTTATGACCTGGCCGTGGATCTTGGACCGGCTCGAGGCCTCGGGCGTGTTCAATCAGATCAGCACGGTGTCCAGCACCGTGGACGCGCTGTCTGAAGAGGAGCGCGAGCGCATTCTGCTTCAGGCTCGCTCCTATAACGAGCAGCTGGCGGGCGAGGCCACCGAGCTTCCCGCCGACCAGATCGAGCCCTACGATCAGCAGCTTATCTTTGACCGCGACCCCATGATGAGCTGGGTCGAGATCCCCTCCATCGACGTGAGCATGCCCATCTACCACGGTACGAGCGAAGAAGTCCTTATGGCGGGCGTCGGCCACTTGGAGGGCACGAGCCTGCCGGTGGGCGGCACCTCGACGCATTGCGTGCTCACCGCGCACTCGGGTATGCGCAACCTGAGCATGTTCGACGACATCCACTCGCTGGAGCCCGGCGACCTGGTGCTGCTGCACACCATGAACAAGACGCTCGCCTACAAGATGGTGGACTCCGAGGTGGTGCTGCCCGAGGAGATGGAGTCGCTGACCATCGAGCCCGGTGCCGACAAGGTGACGCTCGTCACCTGCACGCCCTACGGCGTGAACGACCATCGCCTGCTGGTGCATTGCGTGCGCACCAAGTACAACAAGAAGGACGTCGACAAGCAAAAGTCGCTGGCCGGCCGCCACTGGGGCAAGCGCGAGTTTGCCGTGCTCATCGTGGTCGTGGCCATTGTGCTGTTGCTGCTGGACATCGTGATCCACGCGGTCCGCAAACGTCGCAAGGCCAAGGCCTCGGCATAGGACATCGTTCGGAACTACCGCAAAGGGGGCAGGCGCCTTTGTGGTGGTCGGGGCTTCTAAACCATCACAACATTCGATGAAAATCTCGATTTTGACGAAAAGCGTCGAATATTGTGATGGTTTTCGTTGTGGGCGGGACGGCTTTCGCTGTGGACAGGATGGTTTTCGCTATGGACGGTGCGGTTTCGCTGCAGAACCGCCGGCCCGCCGCCTGCCAACCCGCCGCCCTCGTTACGTTTTCGCTGCATTTGGGTAAAGCGCCTGCTCCAAGCCGGCGTTGCCCTGTATACTAAAGCAGTTTAACTGTTATGCGGAAGGGAGCGCCTATGGCACTCAGCGAGAAAGACGTGCGCGGCATTGCCGAGTACGCAAAAATCGCACTGACCGATGACGAGCTCACCCAGATGACGTCCTATATGAACGACGCCGTCCAGATGCTCGAGCCCGTCTTGCAATATGACTTGCCCGACGTGGAGCCCACGTTCCATCCCATCGGAAGCCTGTCCAACGTGATGGGTGACGACCTGCGCGAGCCAGAGCGCGACCTGCCGCTCGACGTTGCGCTGGAGAACGCCGGCAGCGCGCGCGACCGCTACTTCCGCGTGCCGTCCATTTTGGGAGAGGGGGAGAGCGAGTAATGGCGCAGAGCTTCGATTCCCTTACCGCCGCCCAGATCGCCGCGGGCGTTGCCGCCGGCGACTTTACTGCTACCGAGGTGGCCCAGGCTTCCCTCGCCGCCATCGAGGCGCGCGAGGGCGGGGTTCAGGCATTCCTGCAGGTGTCGCCCGAGCTCGCGCTCGAGGCCGCCGCGCGCGTGGATGCCGACCGTGCCGCCGGAAAGCCGCTGCCCCCGCTTGCGGGCGTGCCGCTGGCCATCAAGGACAACATGAACCTCGTGGGCACGCGCACCACCTGCGCTTCCCGCATGCTCGAGGATTACCAGAGCGTCTACACCGCCACCTGCGTCCAGCGCATGCTCGACGCCGGCTGCCTGCCCATGGGCAAGGCCAACATGGACGAGTTTGCTTTTGGTAGCTCTACCGAGAGCTCGGCCTTCCACCGCACCAACAACCCCTGGGATACCGAGCGCGTGCCCGGCGGCTCCTCGGGCGGCTCCGCTGCCGCCGTCGCCGCGGGCGAGGTCGCGCTCTCGCTGGGCTCGGACACCGGCGGCTCCATTCGCCAGCCGGCGTCGCTGTGCGGCGTGGTGGGCTTTAAGCCCACGTATGGCGCCGTGAGCCGTTACGGCGTGGTGGCCTTTGGCTCGTCGCTCGACCAGGTGGGGCCCTTTGGCCGCACGGTCGAGGATGTCGCGCTGGCCATGAATGCGCTTACCGGCGCGGGCCACGATCCGTACGACTGCACCAGCCAGGATTGCGCCGTCGACTTTACCGAGCATCTCAACGACAGCATCGAGGGTAAGCGCGTGGGCATCATCCCTGCGTTTATGGAGGCCGAGGGCCTGACGCCCGAGGTCAAGGCCGCTGTTCAGCGCGCCGCCCAGGAGCTGCAGAACCAGGGTGCCGAGCTGGTCGAGGTCGACCTGCCGCACCTGGACGCCGCCATCGCCGCCTACTACGTCATCGGCCCGGCCGAGGCGTTCTCCAACCTGGCCCGTTTTGACGGCATTCGCTACGGCTATCAGGAGGAGGGCTGCGCCAACCTGTCCGACCAGAGCTCGCTTTCGCGCGCCCACGGCTTTGGCGCCGAGGCCAAGCGCCGTCAGATGCTTGGCGCCTACCTGCTGAGCTCGGGCGTGTACGACAAGTACTACTACGCCGCGCAAAAGGCCCGCACGCTCATCACACAGGACTACGACGCCGCGTATGCCAAGGTGGACACCATCCTCATGCCCGCCTCGCCGCGCACGGCCTTTAAGTTTGGCGAGATCAGCGACCCCACGCAGATGTACCTCTCCGACCTGTACACCATCTCGCTCAACATTTGCGGCAACGGTGGTATCTCGGTGCCGCTGGGTCTGGGCGAGGACAGCAAGCTGCCTGTTTCTGCCCAGCTGGTGGGTCCGGCGTTTAAGGACCGTCAGTTGCTCACGTTTGCCCGCGCCCTGGAGCGCGGCTTTGCCGATGCCGCCACGGGTGCGCCCGCGCTTTCCGTCGCGCCCGATTTTGCCGGGAAGGGAGGCGAGCTGTAATGAAGGAGCTTTCCGAGGTCCTGCAGGATTGGGAGGCCGTGATCGGCCTGGAGATCCACACCGAGCTCACCGCACTCGACACCAAGATGTTCTGCAACTGCAAGCTCAGCCACGATGACGAGCCCAACGCCAACGTGTGCCCGGTGTGCCTGGGCCTGCCCGGCGCCCTGCCGGTGCCCAACAAGCGCGCCATCGAGAGCATCGTCAAGGCCGGCCTCGCTACCAACTGCGAGATCCAGCGCCACTCGATGTTCTACCGCAAGCACTACTTCTATCCCGATATGGCCAAGAACTTCCAGACCACGCAGGGTCCGGTTGCCTTTGCCATGTATGGCCATCTGGACCTGGACGTGACCGGTCGCGGTGCCGCCGAGCGTCCCGACTGCGCGTTTGGTGAGGCCGAGGCCCAGAGCCTGGCAAGCGCCTCGGCCAACGCCGAGGGCCTGTCCACGTCCATGACCTCTACCATGCGCGAGGGCAACCAGCGCGCCGGTCACCTGGCCAGCTACGATGCGTCCAACCTGCAGATGCCCGAGCGCCGCGAGGACGGTTCCTACACGGTGCCCATCCGCATCCTGCGCATCCACATGGAGGAGGACGCCGCCAAGATGGTCCACGTGGGTGGCGCCGAGGGCCGCATTACCGCCGCGGCCGAGTCGCTCGTCGACTACAACCGCTGCGGCACGCCGCTGATTGAGCTCGTGACTGAGCCCGATCTGCGTACGCCCGAGGAGGCTCGCCTGTTTATGGAGAAGCTCCGTCGCATCTTTGTGACGCTGGGCATTTCCGATTGCTCCATGGAGAAGGGTTCCATGCGCTGCGACGGCAACGTGTCGCTGCGCCGCCGCGGCGAGACCAAGCTGGGCACCAAGACCGAGCTCAAGAACCTCAACTCGTTCAAGAGCCTGCACGATGGCCTTGCCTACGAGATCTGCCGCCAGGCCGAGGTGCTCGAGGAGGGCGGCATCATCTATCAGGAGACCCGCCATTGGGAGCCCAGCCGCAAGCGCACCGTGGTTATGCGTGTGAAGGAGACGGCCGACGACTATCGTCTGTTCCCCGATCCCGACCTGGCGCCGTTCGATCTGGACGACGAGTTCATCGACCGCTGCCGTAGCGAGATTCCCGAGCTGCCCGATGCCAAGCGCGCCCGTTTTGAGGCCGACTTTGGCATTAAGACGGCCGATGCCGAGCAGATTGCCGGCGACCCGGAGTTTGCCGAGTTCTTTGAGGCCGCCGCTGCCGGTATGGCTGGCAAGGAGTCCCAGACGGTCGCAAACCTGCTGGTGAACGAGATGATCGCCTACCTTAAGGGCGCAGGCGTGTCGCTCGCCGAGTCCGGTATCGCGCCGGCTCAGGTGGCAGCCCTTGCCAAGCTGCTGGCGACCGATGCCATCAGCTCCAACCAGGCGCACGAGGTCTTTGAGGCCATGGCCCAGACCGGTGATGACCCCAACAAGATTGTCGACGAGCGCGGCATGCGTCAGGTGAGCGATGCCGGCGCGCTGCAGCCGATTGTGGACGAGGTGCTGGCAAACTGTGCCGATCAGGCGCAGCAGTATCGTGACGGCAACCAGAAGGTCATCGGCTTTTTGGTGGGCCAGTGCATGAAGGCGAGCCGCGGCAAGGGCAACCCGAAGCTCTTCAACGAGTTGCTGAGAACGTCGCTCTCGTAAGCGGGAACCCGGGAGCCCCGGCAGAGCGGGTGCTTCCTCAAAATTTCGAACAGTCCTGCGCAAGACGAAGGCCACATTTAGTGGCCTTCTTTGCATGCGGAACTCATTTGGAGCAAACACCCCGGCGACTCGGGGCTTCCCCGGCCAGACGACTCGGCCGTTCGGGTCAGGTGGGCTGATAGGAAAGATGGTGACGGAGGCGCAAAATGCGCCTCCGCCTTTTGAATGTGATGAAAGTGTGGCGAAATGAGCTTAAAACTTCCGTAAATGTGATAAATGTCACGTTTTACCTAGGGTAAAATGTGGGAAATATCACGTTTACGGAAGTTTCTTTGCGGGAGGTTCGGTCATGCAGCGAGATATCATTGCCAAGCTTAACGCTTGGAAAGCGTCGGAATATCGTAAGCCGCTTATCCTTAAGGGGGCGCGCCAGGTTGGAAAGACGTGGGCGCTTAAGGAGTTCGGTCGAACCTCGTACCGCAATTTTGTGTATCTGACGCTCGAGGAACCGTCACCTGGGGTACAGAGCGAGTACGCTCAGTTTTTCGAAGGTACGCGCGATCCTCGGCGGATCATCTCAAACCTTTCCCTGGCACTTGGACAGCCTATCGATCCCGGCGAGACGCTGCTTATTATTGATGAGATCCAGGATTGTCCTTCTGCAGTCGGCGCCCTTAAATACTTCTGTGACGAGGCCCCCGAGTATCACGTCGCATGCGCAGGGTCTTTGTTGGGCGTTCGCTTGTCCCGTGAGACCAGCGCTTTTCCGGTGGGAAAGGTCGAGTTCATGGAGATGCACCCTATGAGCTTTTCCGAGTTTCTGAAAGCCGAGGGCGCTGCAAACTACGACGAATACCTTGGCGGCCTGGATCAGATCGAGACAGTGCCCGATTTCTTCCATGTCCGTCTCGTCGAGCATCTTCGGCGTTATTTTGCATGTGGCGGCATGCCAGAGGCTCTTGGTCGGTGGGTGGAGACGGGCGATATCGTTCAGGTCGATAAGGTGTTGTCCGATCTCTTGGATTCCTACGAGCGCGATTTTGCCAAGCATGGTGGCCATGCGCAGTTCGCCAAGCTTTCGCAAATATGGAACTCGATTCCAACTCAGTTGGCGCGCGAGAATAAAAAGTTCGTTTGGGGTGCGGTGCGCGAGGGGGCTCGTGCTCGAGAATACGAGGATGCTCTGGAATGGCTTGCCGATGCTGGGCTCATCATGGCGGTTCGCCTTAATGCTGCCGGTGGCGTGCCGCTCTCTGCATACGATGACCTCAAGGCATTTAAAGTCTACTGTCTTGATGTCGGTTTGCTGCGCCGCATGGCAAGGCTGGATGCGTCCGCTTTTGCCATCTCGGATGCGCTATTTTCGGAGTTCAAAGGTTCGTTCGCCGAGAATTATGTGCTTCAGGCATTACTTTCACAGTTAGATGCTGCTCCGCGTTATTGGACAAACGAGAAGCCGAAGCACGAAGTCGATTTTTTGATTCAAGTCGGAAACGAAATCGTTCCCGTCGAGGTCAAATCGGGAGAGGTCGTTCATTCCAAGAGCCTTAAGTACTATGCCGACAAGCATGCGGAGACGACTCCATTGAGGGTCCGCTACTCACTTAAGAACCTAAAGCTCGACGACGGGGTGCTCAACATTCCGTTGTATTTGGCTGATCGATCTGTCCCTCTTATCAAAAAGGCGCTTGATTGTGCGCATCTTGACGTTTAGATCCTGGGTGAGCTGACGGGCGGCGGCTAATTAATCGCTCCGTTACGGCCAGGGAGCTTGGGCCTTAGCGATGCTTGCTTCGCCAAGCGGTGGGGGTGGTGCCGGTGTATTGTTTGAAGGCTTGGGCGAAGGCAGCCTGCTGAGGGTAGCCTAGACGCTCTGCCACCTGGGCTATCGTAAGCGCGCTGTCGGTCAAAAGGTCCTGTGCTCGCTCCATACGGCGTCTGCGAATGTAGGCGCCCAGGGACTCGCCAGTTTGGGCCTTAAAGGTGGCGCATAGTTTGGAGCGGCTTGTGTAGAGCCTCTCGGCCACCTCGTTGATACCCACACGACTGCCTTTGTCGAGCGCGCGCTCAATCATTGCCGTTGCTTCTTCGGCCATGGTTATGCTGACGCGTGTGTCTGCCGCCTGCCGCGCCTGCTTGTGGGCCGCGCGCGAACAGGCGAGCTCCGCGACCATGGTCTCCACGATGCCCTGCATATAGACGTGTCCGCCTACGGTTTGGGCACGGTCCTCGTTAATCCGGCGCAGCGTGTGATAGATGGCAGACGTCGCTTCCTCGTGCCATGGCTCGGCAAACGCCTCAAAGATTCCCGCGAACTCGGTGGGATAGCGGTGCTCCAGTTCGTCAAAATATCCAGGCAAAAAGAGCACCGAGCGCGAGTGATAAAGTTCCCCCGCAAACAGCGGGCTTAATTCCTCGCCACAGCTATCTTGGATAAAGCTGCAAACGGCATTGTTTGGCCACGGTCCATGCGATGGTTTGAGGTTCGCGGGCGTTATGCCAGTCTTGGGCATGCATGTAAGTGTGGGCGCGCTGACTTCGCTCACGCAGGCGTACGGCTCGGGTGTGTATTCGGCCAGGTACATATCGTGCGTCGGGGTGATGAAATGCTCCATGACAATGCAGGCAGGGGAGAGAGGCATGATCCATGCGCGTCCGTGCGCCCGATCGTTTGCCACCTCGCCGGTAAAGACAGCGCCCTTGCCGGAAAGCTCCAGGCCAAACTGCTCAAACTGTGGTGCGTAGAGCTCAGTTATGTCGGTCGCAGCCCGATGCATTTTCAAAAGCGTCCCTTTCCTTTGCGAAAACGTCCACGCCTGGCTCGATTGTGCGCCTTGGCTAACATATCAATGATAAGTTGAGTACGGTTAACTCTCAAGCCGTTAGAAAGGAATCTCATGGCAAAGGGATCAAAAAGGGAAGGTGGAGGCATCGGCGAGTTGCTCGCGTATGCCGGTGACCGCAAATTCCTAACGTATTTGGGCATGGCGCTCTCGGCGCTCTCGCAGCTGCTGAGCTTTGGCCCGTACGTGTGCATTTGGCTTGTCGCGCGCGATCTGATCGCCGTGGCGCCTAACTGGAGCGAAGCCTGCGACATCGCGATGTATGGCTGGTGGGCCGTGGGTTTTGCCCTGGCAAGCATCGTAGCTTATTTCGTGGGGCTCATGTGCACGCATCTGTCCGCGTTTCGCTGTGCGTCCAATATCCGCAAGACTACGAGCGAGCACCTGCTTAAGCTGCCGCTTGGCTACTTTGACACGCACGCCACCGGTGAGCTGCGTCGTGTTGTAGACGGATGTGCCGCCTCCACCGAGACTTTGCTCGCACACATGCTGCCCGATATCGCAGGCGCCGCCGCCATGGTCGTGGGCCTGCTCGTATTGCTTTTCGCCCTCGATTGGCGCTTGGGCGCGGCATGCCTCATCTCGGTGGCCATTTCGTTTGGCGCCATGGCCACCATGATGAGCGGCAAAGGCGCCGAGTTCATGAAGGCCTACATGGGAGCGCTGGTCAAGATGAACAAGACCGGCACCGAATACGTACGCGGTATTCCCGTGGTCAAGGTGTTTCAGCAGACGGTCTACTCCTTTAAGGCTTTCCACGATGCGATCGCCGAATACGCCGACATGGCACAAAACTATGCGGGCACGTTCTGCCGAGGTCCGCAGGTACTCAACCTTACCGCGCTCAATGGTCTTGTGGCATTCCTGTTGCCCGTGGCGTTGCTGTTGGCGCCGGGCGAGACGGACTTCGCACATTTTATGGCCAACTTCACGTTTTACGCGATATTTTCGGCCGTGGTACCGACGGCCATGACCAAGCTCATGTTTGTGGGCGAGGCCTCTCAGATGAGTGCCGATTCGCTGGCTCGTATTCGAAGTATCATGGATTCCAAGCAGCTCTCCGTGCCCGCCCAACTCAAGCACCCTGCCGGCGGCGAAGTGCGATTTGAGGACGTAAGCTTTACGTACGAGGGTGCCGAAGCACCTGCCGTTAGCCATGTAAGTTTCAGCGTTCCCGCTGGTAGCACCCTCGCCCTAGTGGGTCCTTCGGGCGGCGGCAAGTCAACCTGCGCAAGCCTGATTCCTCGTTTTTGGGATGTCTCTTCGGGCCGAGTGCTTGTAGGCGGTGTGGACGTTTGCGATATGGATCCGCACGAGCTTATGGACCAGGTCGCTTTCGTGTTCCAGACTAACCAGCTGTTCCGGCAAACACTTGCCGATAATGTGCGCGCCTCCAAGCCTACGGCCACTGACGACGAAGTGCGTGCGGCCCTCTCCGAAGCTCAGTGCGACGACATTGTGGCCAAGCTCCCGCAGGGCATCAATACCATGCTCGGTGCCGGCGGAGCATATCTTTCGGGTGGCGAGGTCCAGCGCGTGGCGCTCGCCCGCGCGATCCTTAAAGACGCGCCTATCGTGGTGCTCGATGAGGCCACGGCGTTTGCCGACCCCGAGAACGAGGCGCTCATCCAGCGCGCCTTTAGCAAGCTGGCGGCGGGTCGCACGGTCATTATGATTGCTCATCGACTCTCGACTGTAGTGGGCGCAGATCAAATCGTGGTGCTCAACCAGGGCAGGGTGCAGGAGTCGGGTACCCATGCCGAGTTGCTGTCCCAAAACGGCTTGTATGCCAAGATGTGGGCCGAATACGAACAGGCCGCGAGCTGGAAAATCACTGCAGCGACCGCGGATGCCGCCGTCACGAAGGGAGGCGAGGCCTAAATGTTCGCCTCATTCCAAAAGAAATATTTCCTATCCGATAAAGGCGTCGCCGGCGTAAAACGCGGCATTTTCTGGACCACGCTCACCAATCTTATTACCATGGCCGGCATGGGCTTTTTATTCCTGGTTATGGCCGGCTTTGTCGAGCATCTCACCAGCGAGGCTGACCTGCCGGATGCCCTGTCGATCGTGGGCGGCCTCCTGGTCTTTTTCGTGTTGCTCTTTGCCTCTAACTGGCAGCAGTATTACTACACCTACTGCATCTTTTACGAGGAGTGCGGCAAGCAGCGTATGGAGATCGCCGAACGCTTGCGCAAACTGCCGCTGTCGTTTTTCGGTCGTCGTGATCTGGCCGATTTAACCGAGACCATCATGGGTGACGTCCAGGCCATGGAGCACGCCTACAGCCACGTGCTGGGGGAGCTTTGGGGTGCCATCATCGCAAGCGCCATTGTGTTCGTGGCGTCGCTGTTCTTTTGCTGGCAGCTGGCGATCGCGGCGTTTTGGAGCGTTCCCGTGGCCTTTGCCGTGCTGTATCTAACACGCGGCCCCATGGTCCCGGTGTTCGACCGTGTTCGCGCCGAGAAGGTCAAAGTCACTGAGGCGATCCAGGAGACGCTCGATTGTGTGCGCGAGATCCGCGCCACCAACCAGGAGGCCTATTATCTTGAGGGACTCAACGCCGTGATCGATGCCGAGGAGCGTGAGACCACCAAGGGCGAGCTCGCTAACGGGCTTTTGGTCAACTCCGCCTTTGCCATCCTGCGTCTGGGCATTGCCACCACGCTGGTCACGGGTGCCGCGATGGTCGCCTCCGGGCAGGTCGACTTTTTGGTGATGTTTGCCTTCCTGCTTATGGTGAGCCGTATCTATGCGCCGTTTGATCAGGCCCTTATGCTCGTGTCGGAGCTGTTTGCCGCAGAGTCATCGGCCAGGCGCATGCGTTCCATCATGGAAGAGCCTGCGGCGCGGGGCAGCGAGAAATTTGAGCCCGCGGGCCACGATGTGGTGTTCGATCACGTGGCATTTGGCTATGGTGCGGGCGAGGACGGCCGCGCCGGCGAGAAAGTTCTTACCGATGTGAGCTTTACCGCCAAGGAAGGCGAAGTTACGGCACTGGTCGGTCCTTCGGGTTCCGGTAAGTCTACGGTGAGCCGCCTGGCCGCGCGCTTTTGGGATGCCACCGAAGGCACGGTCACCGTGGGTGGCGTGGATGTTGCGAACGTGGATCCCGAGGTGCTGCTGCGCGACTACGCCATTGTGTTCCAAGACGTGCTGCTCTTTGACGACACGGTGATGGGAAACATTCGCCTCGGGCGTCGTGATGCCACCGATGAGGAAGTGCTTGCGGCCGCGCGTGCCGCTAACTGCGACGAGTTTGTGAGTCGTATGCCGCAGGGCTACGACACCATGATCGGCGAGAACGGCTCCAAGCTGTCCAGCGGCGAGCGCCAGCGCATCTCTATCGCCCGCGCTCTGCTCAAAGACGCGCCCATCGTGCTGTTGGACGAGGCGACAGCGAGCTTGGATGTGGAGAACGAGACCGTGGTACAGCAGGCGCTCTCCCGTCTGCTTGCAGGTAAGACGGTTATCGTGATTGCGCATCGCATGCGTACGGTGGAAAATGCCGACAAAATCGTTGTGCTCAAGGATGGTGTGGTTGCCGAGCAGGGTGTTCCGGCGCAGCTCAAGGCGGCAGGCGGAGAATTCGCCCGCATGGTTGCGCTGCAAAAGGAAGCGGCTGCCTGGCAGCTGTAGGAATGTGACAAAGGGACAATCCCTTTGTCATATTGAGTTCATCCCCATAGTTTCCAAAAAGTTAGCCATTGTTGACCAAATAGTTATACTAAACTATTTTCAAAAGCGTGCTCGAGCAAACTAATGAACTCGGGTGCTAAGGCACCATGCCGCGCTTGTGCGGCAAAAGGGAGAAGCAACATGAAGAAGTCGACGTTTAACACCCTGCTTGTCGGTGGCGGTTTTCTGCTTGGTACGGCCGGCATCAAGCTGCTCACCAGCGCTCCGGTAAAGAACGCCTGCGTGCAGGGCATCGCGTGCGGCATGCGCATCAAGAACGGCTACCAGGACATGGTCGAGCAGGCAAAGGCCAATGTCGACGACATGGTTGCCGAGGCTGCCTACATCACCCAGAGCGAGGCCGCTGCTGACGAGGCAGCCGAGTAACGCTCCCAGGCACAAACTATGAGATTCTCGATTATCAGCGAGATCCCCGGCAGGACCCGTCTTCAATTGGCGGGTCCTGTGCCAGAGAGCGATCTCGATGCACTTCTTAAGCTTGGCGGCGAAATCGACGGCGTGCGCAAAGTGCGCGTGTATGGCCGCATTGGCCAGATGGCGCTGGAGTACGACGAGCAGTGTCGTGCGAGCGTGCTCGACGCCTTGGGCGCACTCGATGCTCAAGCTATCGCCGATGCCAAGTCGGGCTACGTGATGCAGCTTGAGCCACGCAAGCACAAGCTCGTCATGGATCTCGCCACACTTATCGGCGCCCACTACGCGCGCCGCTGGTTCCTGCCTACGCCGCTGCGTGCCATCTTTGTCGTGGCCGGTTACATGACCTTTTTGCGCGCCGCTCTCCACGAGCTCGCGCAACCGCGCCTGACCGTCCCCGTGCTCGATGCCTCGGCCATTGGCATCTCGTTTGTTAAGCGCGACGTCAATACCGCAGGCCAGACGATGTTCTTGCTCAACGTGGGCGAGCTGCTCGAGGACTACACGCGCGCCATGAGCGAAAACGAGCTCATCAACTCGCTGCTCGACGTGCCCGATAAGGCGCAAAAAGTGGTCGGTGACACCGAGGTAAGCGTTGCCGCCACCGAGCTTGAGCCTGGCGACTTGGTAGCCGTGCGCACCGGCATGTCCATCTGCATTGACGGTGTGGTCGAGCAGGGGAGCGCCATGGTCAACCAAGCGACCCTGACCGGCGAGCCACTGGCCGTCGAGCGCAGCGTGGGCGACGATGTGTTCGCCGGTACCGTCGTGGAAGACGGCGGCATCTTGGTGCGCGTGCGCGCCAATACGGCGCAAACCAAACTGCGCTCAATCGTCTCGCTCGTGCAGACGGCCGACTCGCTCAAGTCCGAGGGCCAGTCGCATATGGAGGACCTTGCCAACAAGATCGTCCCGTGGAACTTCCTGCTCGCGGGCCTGGTTGCGCTTACCACCCACAGCCTCATCAAGACCTCAGCGGCGCTGATGGTCGACTACTCGTGCGCGCTCAAGCTCACGGGCTCCGTTGCCGTCATGACTGCCATGAGCGATGCCGCCAAGATGGGCGTCATGGTCAAGGGCGCCAAGTACTTTGAATCGTTTGCCAAGGCCGACACCATTGTGTTTGATAAGACCGGCACGCTCACCGAGGCACAGCCGCGTCTTGCCTGCGTGCTCACCACCGATGGTTGGAGCGAGGACGAGATCCTGCGCCTTTCCGCTTGCTTGGAGGAGCATTTTCCGCATCCGGTGGCGCGTGCCGTGGTCAACGCCGCCCGCGAGCGCGGGCTCGAGCACCGCGAGCGCCATGC
>USAY01000047.1 GCA_900552755.1 uncultured Collinsella sp. | reverse complement strand
CAGTTTGGTAGCGCGCCTGCTTTGGGAGCAGGATGTCGCAGGTTCAAATCCTGTCGTCCCGACCATATCTTGCGGGCGTAGTTCAATGGTAGAACCCCAGCCTTCCAAGCTGATGACGCGGGTTCGATTCCCGTCGCCCGCTCCAAGAAAACCGCAGGTCAGAAGTTCAACACCTTCTGACCTGTTTTTGTGTCGCAATGCTCAGTCGCAATATTGTTGGCCTTTCTGGCACCAGCCCCCATCCCCTCCTAAGTTGCGGTGAAATAGTTCCTGTTTGGGAGCTTTTCTCGGCTATTCAGGAACTATTCCACCGCAACTTATTTGAGGCTGGGTGGATAAGGCCGCTCGGATATGCGTGGGTCAAGAGTCGGCATATGGCTTTGTTGTTGGAATGCCGTAGCCGCGCATCATGGCGCCGAACGCTTCGACATCGTAGGTGTCAGAAAGTTTGAAATGGATGATGTTGTGGCCCATGGCGCGTAAGTTTGCATCGCGTATAAGGGCGGCTCGATAAGTTTTTGCCGCGGCGTGTTCGGAATCGTCTTGGTGATTGTCTTCAAATTTACCCAGGCCATGGAGTTCAGCCAGCTTCCAAGATCCGTCCGGCATCTGCCAACCGTAATCTGCAAGGTAGTATCCTGCATTTCCCGGCCGAGTGATTTCAACCTGAAGTTCGGGAGTGGCTACTCCAGCGAGGATCATCGCTGCCCTTGCCTCAGATTCACCGCCGTTGTCTGACCTGCCGTCCATGTGCTCAAAAACGTCAAACGCACGTGCGATGCCGTGCAGCCCACGGCAATTGGCCTGTGCATACGCGCGCAACTCTTCGCGCTCGACATCATACTCACGAGCCAGGCCATCGACATAGCCCAGCGCATATCGAAAAGCGCTCGTTCGGGCGATATCGACCACCGTGCGGTACGGATCTGTCAACGTAAACGGACCGAGCTGCCACACTTCGCCCGCCCGCCAGCGACGATACTCAACGAATTCGTACGTATCGCGCCTGGTGGCTCGCGGCAACAGAACTTGTACCTTATCGAGAAGTGTGTGTGCCGAACCGATACCATAGAGCAGAGCCGCGGTCGCCCCACAAAATACCGCTTCGGGTTCAACGACCGCAATGGCGGATGCCAGCTGAAAAATGCGGTCTTCTATACCAAGGTCATTCCAGTATGCAGGGTCGGCATAGACGTGGTTATAGAGTCGAACGATCATTTGCTTTTGCATGAGCGAGTAGGCACAACGTTCGTCCCATTTTTCGGTGGCAATAAACAAGCGTCCGTCATGATGGGCCTCGAATACCGAGAAGAAAAGCCTTGTCTGAGATTTGGAACAGTGATCGGCCTTACCCATTAGCGACCCCATGTCTCGAGGATGAGCGAACGATACCACGCTATCGCATATTGATTTCGCTGAACCTTGCCATGAGCTGACCAAAAGCTTGACGCCGCAGCTCAGAAGGTTAGACCCGACCAAAAGATATCGGTAAACGGTTGTCAGGGGCCTTTCAGCGGTGTTGAAATCTGCCCTTACAGAAAGTTGCGGTGAAATAGTTCCAAAATGGCCGTCGGAAGGCAAAAAATCGGAACTATTTCACCGCAACTTAGGAGGGGATGGGGTTAGCTGCGGGGGCGGTGGCGGAGTTTGTCGATGGTGGCGTCGGTGGCGCGTTCTCGGGCTTCGGCTACGTTGATGCGCTTGCGGCGGTAATCGATCATGCCTTGGATGATGGGCTTGCCAAAGCTCACGACATCATCGTTGTAGATGGCGGTTCGGGCTGCGAGGAGGCAGTCGGTAAAGTCCATATGGGTCTTGCCAAAGAGTTTGACGGCAAGGGCGACAACGGTGGGCTCGTCGACCATGACGTCATCGAGCAGCCTTTTCATGGCCGCAGCAATCTCAACGCGGGGAGCCTTATAGACGTCGCGCAGCGTGATCACGACGCGCGTGATGATTTCGGGGTAGACGCGAGCGGTGCGCGTGGCGATGACCTTGGCGGCGCGCGGTGACAGAACTTCGTCGTCGTCAAGCAGGTAGCGTAGGATGACGGTCTCGTCGATGATGGTGCTACTCATGGATATCTACTTCCTCGGGACCCAAAATCGAATCGTCGCTTTCTGTGGCAAGGTACTCAATCCAGGCATTGCGCTCCTCGGAGCGGCGATTGGGGTCCCCATATGCTTTGAGCGATCCATAGGCGGCGGTGCCGTCCTTTGAGCGCACGGCGACCGGCTGAAAGGGGAGCTTGCGCATCAAAATGCTCTGCGCGACAAAAAGGCGCACGGCCTCGGCGAGCGATGTGCCCATGGCGTCGTAGAGACGCTCGGCATGCTGCTTATCTTCCTCGCGAATGCGCACCTGCAGGATGGCTCGTTTTTGAGTCGATGACATCACTGGCCTCCCTTAATGAGCGTGCAATTTGAATGGTCAAATACTACATTGGCTAATAATAGCCAATGTTATAACCACTGCTTTATTGCACTCAAGTTAATGAGCGCGAAATATATATCAAACGTATTACATCCTTTATAAACGAGCGTGAAATCTCCCCTGGATGTACGCATGTAATACACTCACCTTTATAGCTTCTAGAGAATAATTCCAACCTGCCAAAACCCCTGCAATACACCCGTATTGCAGGGCCTATGCTCAAGTTTGCCCCCTGCAACTGCGTATATTTAACCTGTATATCGTTGGAGAAACTCTACCGAGTGCATGTTTCGCCGCATGCATTCGATTCGTCGATGCCAGGCCACGGGCGGCTTGGGTCAATGTCGACAGGGTCTCTCCGGCAAGGGATTCAGGAGGGAGTGAACAACATGGGTAATAAGCGAGTCGTAGCCGATTCTTCGCGCTGCATTGGGTGTCAAACCTGCATGGCGGCGTGTATCGAGGCGCACGACATCCCCGGTAACATCGCCGCGCCGCGCCTGCGCGTGACGCGTACGTACGAGATCTCCGCACCGGTGGCTTGCCATCACTGCGAGGATGCCCCGTGCGCGAAGGCCTGTCCTACGGGCGCCTTGTTCTTTGATCCAAAGAACCATCGCATCGGCGTCAACGAGGACAACTGCATCGGCTGCAAGAGCTGCGTCATGGCATGCCCCTTTGGCGCCGTGAGCGTGGCGACCACGCAGGTTCCGGTTTTGATGGGCGACGTTCGCGTGGGTTCGCAGACCAAGAGCTTCGTGCTCAAGTGCGACCTGTGCGTGGACCGTCCCGGCGGTCCGGCGTGTGCCGAGGCGTGCCCGACCAAGGGCCTCACCCTGGTAGACGAGGAACGTTTGGCAGAACTGACTGCCGAGCGTGCCCGCGCCACCATCGAAAACGAGGCGTAGGCGGGCGGCCATACAAGCCCAATGATTGTCAAATAAGTACCGAGTATTCGGTAGCAGAGAAAGGAAGGAGGGTGTCATGGAGAAGCATAAAGTGATTTGCCCGTACTGCGGCGCCGGTTGCCAGTTTAACCTCTTGGTCCAAAACGGCCAGGTCGTGGGTACCGAACCGCTCAACGGCATCACCAACCAGAGCGAGCTGTGCCTTAAGGGCATGAGCGGCTACGACTTCATCAACGACACCAAGATCTTGACTCCCCGCGTACTGCACCCGATGATCCGCCGCACCAAGGGCGCGGATCTTGAGCGCGTAAGCTGGGACGAGGCACTGGATTTCACCGCATCTAAGATGCAGGCCATAATTGACGAATATGGTCCTAACGCTGTCATGACCACCGGCTCTTCGCGAGGCGGCGGCAATGAGGCGAACTACGTCATGCAGAAGTTTACGCGTGCGTGCATCGGCACCCACAGCGTGGACAACTGCGCCCGTACTTGACACGGCCCTACTGTCCTCGGTCTGATGGACACGGTTGGTTCAGGTTGCATGTCATGCTCCATCCCCGGTATGGAGGATGCGGGCTGCATTTTCCTCTTCGGCTATAACCCTGCCGATTCGCACCCCATCGTCGCAAGGCGTATCGTGCGAGCCAAAGAAAAGGGTTGCAAGATCATCGTCGCCGACCCGCGCCATATCGAAACCGCGCGTATCGCCGATCTCTACCTTCCGATCAAGAACGGTTGCAACGTTGCGTTCCTCAACGCCTTTGCCAACTGCTTGGTCAACGATGGCCTCTACGACAAGGAATTCGTCGCCGAGCACACGAACGGCTTTGACGAATGGTGGGAGACCATCAAGAACTACACTCCCGAATCCGTACAGGACATCACGGGTGTCGAGCCCGCGTTGATCCACCAAGCTGCCGAGATGTACGCCACGGCGAAGCCCTCTGCCATCATTGGCTGGGGTATGGGCGTATGCCAGCAGAAGCAGAACCTGAAGACGGTGCACACCATCGCCTCCATCGCCTGCGTTGCCGGCCAGATCGGCAAACCCAATTCTGGCCTCGCGCCCGTGCGCGGTCAGAATAACGTCCAGGGCTCCTGCGATATGGGCATGCTGCCCAACCTGTACCCTGGCTACCAAAAGGTCACCGACCCGGCAGTGCGTGCCAAGTTTGCCAAGGCTTGGGGCGTGCCCGAGGAAAAGCTCCCGCTCGAGGAGGGCTATAAGCTCACCGACCTGGGCCACCTGGTCGACGAGGGCAAGGTGCACTGCTTCTACAACTACGGCGAGGACCCGGTGCAGACCGAGCCCGATTCGGCCGGTATGCGCAAGACGCTCTCCGAGCTGGATCTGTTCATTTGCCAGGACATCTTTATGACGCAGACGACCATGCTCGCCGACGTCATCCTGCCCGCTACCTCTTGGGGCGAGCACGAGGGTGTCTTTACCGCATCCGACCGTAGCTTCCAGCACTTTGACGCGGCCGTTCCGCCCAAGGGCGAGTGCCGTCACGACTGGGAGATCTTCGCGGACCTGTCTACGCGCATGGGTTACCCCATGCACTACGACAACACCGAGCAGATCTGGAACGAGTGCATTAGCCTGTGCCCCAACTTTGTGGGCGCGACCTACGAGAAGATGGCTCCCGAGGGCGGCTACGCCCAGTGGCCGGTCAAGAGCACCGATGTGAACGACCACGGTACGCCCGACATGTTCGCTGGTGGCAAGTTCACCACCAAGGACGGCCGCGCCAACCTGATGGCGCACGACTGGGAGGCGCCCTCCGAGCTTCCCGACGATGAGTACCCGCTCATCCTGTGCACCGTCCGCGAGGTCGGCCACTACAGCTGCCGTTCGATGACCGGCAACTGCAAGACGCTGGCGCTGCTCGCCGACGAGCCCGGCTTTGTCCGCATGAATCCCGCGGACGCCCAGGCGCGCGGCATCAAGAACGGCGACATCGTCTCGATCCACAGCCGCCGCGGCCAGGTATACAGCCGCGCCGACGTGAGCGACCGCATCAACAAGGGCACGGTCTATATGACCTACCAGTGGTGGATCGGCAAGTGCAACGAGCTGACCATTCACAAGGTCGACCCGGTCTCGCACACGCCCGAGGACAAGTTCTCCGCCTGCCAGGTCGACGCTATCGCCGACCAGGTCTGGGCCGAGGGCGAGGTCGAGCGTCAGTACACCGAGCTCAAGCAGGCTCTGGTGGACGCCGCCGCTCCCCAGGACGTTGAGCCCGGCGCCGCCAAGTTCGATGACGAGACGCACGTGAATCAAATCGTGTAGTCCCGTTCTCGTTGGCTTTTTGGGCCGGGCGTCCCGTACGTTCGGGAGCCCGGCCCGTTATTTTGAAAGGAAGTGGGGATGAACCGCTTCATCGACATCAACCCGGAGAGGTGCATCGGCTGCGGAACATGCCAGTCCGCCTGTGCCGACGCCCACCGGATGCAGGGTCTTCAGGATACGCCGCGCCTGGCGCTCGTGAAGACCGGCGGTATTTCGGCCGCCCTTGCCTGCCACCATTGCGAGGGTGCCCCCTGCGCCGAGGTTTGCCCGGTGAATGCCATCGAGCACGATGGCGATCGCATCCACGTCAAGGAGCAGGAGTGCATCGGGTGCAGGCTGTGCGCCATCGCGTGCCCCTTCGGAGCCATCCATCCCGATGGCACATCTATCGCCGGTGTCGCAGGCATGTGCGACCCGACGCCTTCGTATCCTAAGTCCCTGAGCAGCCTGCTTACGTGGGCTCCTGGCCAGTACACCTGCGCTGTCAAGTGCGACCTGTGCGCCTTCGATCCGGACGGCCCGCATTGTGTGGCGGCGTGCCCCACCAAGGCGCTGACCGTCATGGGCGGCGCGGCCGATCGCGAGCTCGACGAGGCCAAGCGCCTGCGCTCGATCGAAAACGGTCCGGTCGTCGACGTTACCGCTGTGGCCCAGGGCCTGTCCGAGAAAGCAGAAGGGAGCGTAAACAATGGATAGCATGACGCTGTTTATCGCATCGCTTGCCGTCTCGTGCATCGGTGCGCTCGCCTCGGTTCTGCTGATCAAGGCCGATAACGCCGCCAAGACCGCCGGCTGCCTTATCGGCGCCGTCGCCGCGGTGCTTTCGTTTGTGGCCGGTATCCAGGCCGTGCTGGGCGATGTCACGTCGGTCGACACCATCGTGTTCTTCCCGTTTGCCCATTTCCAGCTGCTGCTCAACCAGCTGTCCGGCCTGTTCGTGGCGCTCATCTCGGTGCTCGCGTTTGCCGGTTCGATCTACGGTCTCAACTACTTTGATGAGTACCCGGGCAAAAAGGGCCGCGCCGGCTTCTTCTTTAACACCTTCGTGGCGTCCATGATGCTCGTCATCACCGCCGACAACGTGTTTTGGTTCCTGGTCGCCTTTGAGCTCATGTCGCTTACCTCGTACTTCCTGGTCGTGATCGAGGAGAACGAGAACTCCATCCATGGCGGTTGGCTCTACTTTGTGATCGCGCACGTGGGCTTTGTGCTCATCATGGCGAGCTTCCTCACCATGACCAACTTCGCCGGCGGCTCGTTTGCCTTTGCGGATTTCCGCGCTACGCAGTTTAGCCCCGCGGTCGCATCCGTGTGCTTCGTGCTCGCCTTCTTTGGCTTTGGCGCCAAGGCCGGTATCATCCCGCTGCACGGCTGGCTGCCCAAGGCGCATCCCGAGGCGCCGTCCAACGTGTCGGCCCTCATGTCCGGCGGCATGATCAAGATCGGTATCTTCGGCATCCTCAAGGTGGGCCTCGACCTGCTCTCCGCCTCGGGCGTTCAGGTCTGGTGGGGTCTTATGGTCATGGTCTTCGGTGCGATCTCGTCGGTCCTCGGCGTGGCCTTCGCCCTGCAGGAGCATGACATGAAGCGCCTGCTGGCCTATCACTCCGTCGAGAACATCGGCATCATTCTGCTCGGCGTAGGCGCCTCCATGGCCGCCATGGCGCTCAACTCGGTCGGCATCGCCGTCCTGGCCCTGATGGCCGCCCTCTACCACACGTTTAACCACGCGATGTTTAAGGGCGAGCTGTTCTTGGGCGCCGGTGCGCTGCTGTACTCCACGGGTACGCGCAATATGGAGAAGATGGGCGGCCTGTTCCGTCGTATGCCGGCAACGGCCATCTGCTTCCTCGTTGGCGCGCTTGCCATCTCGGCCATCCCGCCCTTCAACGGCTTTGTGTCTGAGTGGTTTACCTACCAGTCGCTGTTTAACGCCGCCATGCAGGGCGACAAGGCCGTCATGATCGTGGCCGTGTTCGCTGCCGTCGCGCTTGCCATTACCGGCGCGCTGGCTGTCACGTGCTTCGTCAAGGCCTATGGTGTCTCCTTTGCCTCCGCGCCCCGCTCCGAGGCCGCGGCCAATGCCAAGGAGGTTCCCGCCCCCATGGTGTTTGCGCAGGGCCTGCTCGCGGCCATCTGCGTCGTGCTGGGCATTGGCGCTCCCGTGATCGCGCCCGTGCTGGTCGATGTCGCCGCGTCCGTGCTACATCCGTACGGTGGCGTGTTTGCCGCCGAGGGCATGGAGCTCATGAACCAGTACTCCGGCGCTGCCACCTCCACGCCCGCGATCGCCATTGCGCTCGTGGTGCTCGTCGGCCTTGCCTGCGGTTATCGCAAGCTCAAGACCGTCGGCAAGGTGCAGAAGTCCCAGCCGTGGGCATGCGGCTATGCTCCCAACGAGCATATGCCCGTCGTGGCCACAACCTTTGCCTCCGAGGTGTCCTGGTTTATGCAGCCGCTCTACACGCTGCGTGACCGCTGCACGGCCGTCTGCTGGTCCATCGCGCACTTCTTCCAGAAGCTCACCGGTGTGGCCGAGGCTGTGGAGCCCGTACCCGACAAGGTTCTCGTCGATGCCCCGCATAAGGGTGTCGAGAAGCTCGCCGACCTCGCGACTAAGCTCGAGGGCGGCAACTACAGCATCTATATCTGCTACATCGTCGCGGCACTCGTGGTGTTCCTCGTGCTCGCCGTGCAAATGGGTTAAGGAGGGGAGAGCATGAACAACATCGTACTTGCCGTTCTGCAGGGCGTGGTCGTCATGGCCGTCGCACCGTTCTTCTCCGGTCTCGGCCGCGTGATCCGCGCCAAGATGCACAACCGTCGCGGCCCCAGCATCATGCAGGACTACCGTGACCTGGCCAAGCTCTTTGCGCGCCCCGAGTCCCAGAGCGAGGATGCGAGCTTTGCGCTGCGCATCATGCCACCGCTGTTCTTCGCCGTCGCCTTTATGCTCGCGATGGGTCTGCCGCTCTTTACGGCACAAAGCCCCATCCCGGTCTTTGGTGACGCCATCACCATCATGTACAGCCTGGCACTCGCCCGCTTCTTCTTCGCCCTCTGCGGTGTGGATTCGTCCAACGCCTACGCCGGTATCGGCGGCGTCCGCGAGCTGCTCATGAGCGTGCTCATCGAGCCGTCTATGCTGCTGGCGCTGTTTGCCGCCGCCCTGGTGTGCGGCTCCACCGATATTGCCACCATGGGTCAGCACATCATGACGGGCGCCATCGACGCGCCGGTCGCCGTGATTCTCGCCGGCATCGCCTTTGCGATTGCCTGCTACATGGAACTCGGCAAGCTGCCGTTTGATCAGGCCGAGGCCGAGCAAGAGCTTCAGGAAGGCCCGCTCGCCGAGCTTTCCGGCCCGTCGCTTGCGATGGCCAAGCTCGCCATGTCCATGAAGCAGGTCCTGGTCGTCGCCTGGTTCTGCGCGATCTTCGTCCCCTGGGGCGAGCCCGCAACCGTAGGCGCAGCCGCCGTTCTGGGCGCAGTCATCTTCCTGGTGAAGTGCCTTATCGACTTTGTCGTATGCGGCGTGATCGAGAACTCCTGCTCGCGCTCGCGTTTTAAGGTTCTTGGCAATCAGACCTGGGCCGTCGTGGGCATCGCCGTTCTGGCGTTTGTCTTCGTGGTCGTCGGCGTGTAGGAGAAGGGAGAAACAATGTCATTTGCAGTCAGTCTGTCCCTTCTCGGCTTGGTCGCTATCGCGGCCCCGATGGTGGCCTCGGTGCTCGTCGCCCTGTTCCCCCGTCCGTACGCCAAGTGGTTCAGCGTTTTGGGTGCCGCCGTCTCGACGGTCTGCACTATCGCCCTCGCCGCGAATTTCGCTGGCGCCGGCATGCCCGACACGCAGGTCCCCCTGGTCTCGTTTGGGCAGACCCTCGTCATGGGATTCACCTTCGATCGCATGAGCACGCTGCTCGCGTCCGCCTTTGTGGGTATCGGCCTGCTTGTCGTGATCTATTCGATCCCCTATATGAGCGAGAATAACCGTGAGCATCCCGATGCGCCGCGTCGTCGCTTCTACGCGTACCTCGCGACCTTCATCGGCGCCATGGCCGGCCTTGTATACAGCTCGACTCTTTTGGGCCAGCTCGTGTTCTTCGAGATCACGGGTGCGTGCTCTTGGGGCCTCATTAGCTACTACATGACGCCTACGGCCAAGAAGGCTGGCATGAAGGCCCTGATCATTACGCATATCGGTGCGCTCGGCCTGTATCTGGGCGCCGCCATCGTGTTTGCCCACACCGGCACCTTCGCCATTACCGCGATTGCCGGCCTCGATGCCAAGCTCAAGGCTATCGTCCTTTTGCTCGTGCTGTTTGCGGCCTGGGCCAAGTCCGCACAGGTTCCCATGTACATGTGGCTGCCTTCGGCCATGGAGGCGCCGACGCCTGTTTCGGCCTACCTGCATGGTGCCTCGATGGTCAAGGTCGGC
The DNA here is from genome assembly GCA_900552755.1 of uncultured Collinsella sp. GTDB lineage: Bacteria > Actinomycetota > Coriobacteriia > Coriobacteriales > Coriobacteriaceae > Collinsella. Next base: position 3,062 of record USAY01000047.1, on the reverse strand, counting down.
GTGTGCGTGTTCGCGCGTGCACTCGTCTCTGCCGGCGAGATTCCCGAGATCGTGGGCTGGGTCGCCATTATCGACGCCATGGTCACCATGCTCTTTGGTTTCCTTATGTACCTGCCGCAAAAGGACATGAAGCGCCTGCTGGCCTTCTCCACGATCGCCCAGCTCTCCTATGTGTTCTTTGGTTTGGGCCTTTCGGTCTTTGGCAGCCAGCTGGCCTTTGACGGTGCCGTGTGCCACATCTTTAACCACGCTTTCGCCAAGACCCTGTTCTTCCTGATCGCCGGTTCGTTCTCCTTTACCCTCGGAACGCGTATGCTGCCCAAGCTTCGCGGCATCGTAAAGAAGTACCCGATCTCGGGCGTGGGCTTTGGTGTCGCCGCGCTCGCCATTGCCGGCGTGCCGCCCATGAACACGTTCTTCTCGAAGTTCCAGATCATCGCCGGCGGCTTTTCTGTGGGTGCCGGCAACGTCGCGATCCTGGTGCTCGTGTGCATCATGGTCGCCGAAACCGTCGCCACCTTCGCCTGGTTCCTCAAGTGGATGGGCTATTGCCTGCCCGGCGAGCCGAGCGACGAGGTCGCTGCGGGAGCCCCGCTTCCCCGCGCGATGGCGTTCGTGTTCATCGTGCTCATCATCATGGTCATCGTCAGCGGCCCGCTTTCGGCCAGCTGGATCGGTTAGGAGGTAGAACGACATGGGTTATTCGATCGTCAACATCCTTGGCGGCCTTCTGATCGTCACGTCCACCATGGTGGTCGTCTCAAAGAACATCAAGCACGCCATCAGCTGGTATGCGGTGCAGTCGCTGGTGCTCGTGGGACTGCTCGCTACGCTCGGTGCCACTACCGGTGCGCAGGAGCTGCTTATGTGGGCCGGATCTGCCTTTATCACCAAGGTCGTCCTGGTCCCTTATATCCTCAACCGCGCATACAAGAAGATGGGCGAGCCGAGCGACGCATCGCTCAAGGCCGGCCTTAAGCCCGCGTGGGCCATTTGCATCATCGCCGTCGAGGTCGCGATCTGCTTTGCCGTCGTGACGCAGATCAGCCTGCCCACGGCCGAGGTCGCAACGCCTGCGCTCGCCATTAGCTTCGCTCACTTCTTTGTGGGCCTCACCTGCATCATCTCGCAGCGCAACATCATGAAGCAGATCTTTGGATACTGCCTTATGGAAAACGGCAGCCATGTGACGCTCGCGCTTTTGGCCCCCACCGCTCCCGAGATCATCGAGATCGGTATCGCCACCGACGCCATCTTTGCCGTCATCATCATGTCCATCGTCGTGCGTCGCATTTGGGACGACTCCCACTCGCTCGATGCGCGCGACCTGTCCGAGCTGAGGGGGTAGTCCATGGAAACGTTGATTCTCGCCCTGCTCGCGACTCCTTTGGTGTTCTCGCTGGTCATGGCATTTTTGCCCAAGAACACGTCCTATAACGTGTTTGCCGGTCTCAACCTGGTCTCCGTCGCAGCCGTCCTGGTGCTGTCGATTATGACGGCCGGTGACGTCCTTATGAGCGGCGACACCGCGAGCGCTTTTGGCCTGTGGTTCCACCTCGATTCGCTGGGCGCCATCTTTGTGCTGCTCATCGGCTTTATCGGTTTTCTTACGGGGCTGTTCTCGCTGCCCTATGTAAAGGCCGATATCGAGGAGGGCTCCATGCCCGCCGAGCGCGCCAAGCAGTATTTTGCGCTGTTTAGCCTGTTCGTGTTCACCATGCTGCTCGCGTGCCTGTCCAACAACATGATCCTCACGTGGGCCGCCGTGGAGGCAACCACGCTTTCCACCGTGTTCCTCGTGGGTATCTACAAGAACAAGACGGCCCTCGAGGCTTCTTGGAAGTATGCGATGGTATGCACCGCCGGCGTGGCCTTCGGCCTGTTCGGTACGCTGCTGATCTACGCCAACGCCGCCGACGTGATACCCAACGCCCACGAGGCCGCGTTCCTGTCGTGCGTGCTGCCGTATGCCGACCAGTTCGACCCGACGCTCATGCGCCTTGTCTTTGCGTTTATCGTGATCGGCTTTGGCACCAAGGCCGGCCTGTTCCCCATGCACACTTGGCTGCCCGATGCCCACTCCCAGGCCCCGAGCCCTGTCTCGGCCCTGCTCTCGGGCGTGCTGCTTAAGTGCGCCATGCTTGTGATCATGCGCTTCTACGGCTTTACTATCCAGGCCGTGGGCGCCGAGTATCCGCAGCTTTTGCTGCTGATCGTCGGCACGCTGTCCATTTTGGTGGCGGCACTTTCGATGTTTCGCCAGGACGACCTCAAGCGCCGCTTTGCGTACTCGTCTGTGGAGAACGTGGGCGTTATCGCCCTGTGCCTGGGTATCGGTGGCCCGCTGGGTATCGCCGCAGCCCTGCTGCACTGCGTGTTCCACGGCTTTACCAAGACGCTTGCCTTCTGCGTGTCCGGCAACATCCAGCACGCCTTTGGCACGCGTAGCCTGGCCAAGGTCCAGGGCGTCGTCGAGGTTGCCCCCGCAACCGCCGCGCTCGCCGTCCTGGCGCTGCTCGGTCTTGGTGCCTTCCCGCCCTTTGGCATGTTTATCTCCGAGTTCCTGACTTTTGTCGCCGGTGTTACCGCCGGTCCCATGTGGCTGGTCGTCGTGGTCGCCCTCGGTCTTACCGTGGCCATCTCCGCGCTCACCCGCATCGCACTCAAGTCGGTATTCGGCCATGCGCCCCAGGGCATGGGCAAGCATGAGGCCCCGGCGCTCATGCTTATCCCCGAAATCATCCTGGCTGTCATGATCTTGTGGTTTGGCATCGCCACCCCGCTGCCTCTCGTGCACGGTGTGGAGACCGCGACCGGCATTGTGCTCGAGCAGAGCACCGAGGAACTTCACGCGACGCCGATGTACCGCGCTGTGTTCGGTACCGAGACCGCTCAGAGCGAGGTGGAGTAACGAATGATTGAAACTGAGAACAAGGTGTATGCCCGCCGCTGCGAGAGCCATGTCGAGGCCCTGCGCCGCGCCGTTCCGGGCTGCATCGAGAAGGTCGAGTGGCAGTGCGAGGACCAGCTGACGATTACCGTCAAGCAGGACAAGCTGCCCG
>USAY01000046.1 GCA_900552755.1 uncultured Collinsella sp. | reverse complement strand
ACCGCCCTGCCGATTGCAAGCGACGATGTCGGATTGAAACGGGAAACCTGCTGCTCGTCGGTCTTACGGTCAAAAATAAGCGCGGAGCGGCGCTATGGAAAAGGGCCGAGGCTCAAAGCCCCGACCCTCTATCGCATTGATGACTATCGTTGCGTGTGGATGACAGCCTAGAACGTCTGCTCGTAGTCGCTGTGTTTTTTGGCCGAACGCACCAGGAACTCCTGGTTCGTGTTGGTGCCCTTAAGACCCTTAATAAACGATGCGGCCGCGCGCTCGGTGTTGTTCATGCCGGCAAGAATGCGACGCAGACCAAAGACAAACGGACGCATCTGCTCGTCGACCAACAGGTCCTCGTTACGCGTACCGGAGGCAACGGGGTCGATAGCCGGGAAGATGCGGCGGTCGGCCAGGTCGCGGTCGAGCTTAAGCTCCATGTTGCCGGTGCCCTTGAACTCCTCGAAAATGACCTCGTCCATCTTGGAACCGGTGTCGATGAGGGCAGAGGCCAGGATGGTGAGCGAGCCGCCGTTCTCGATATTGCGGGCTGCACCCAGGAAGCGCTTGGGCGGATACAGGGCCGCCGAATCGACGCCGCCCGAAAGGATGCGGCCTGAGGCGGGCGCCGCCAAGTTGTAGGCACGGGCAAGACGCGTGATGGAGTCGAGCACCACCACAACATCGCCACCCAGCTCCACGATGCGCTTGGCGCGCTCGATGACGAGCTCTGCCACGCGGGTGTGGTTGTCGGCAGGCATATCGAAGGTCGACGCCACAACCTCACCCTTGATAGAACGCTGCATATCGGTGACCTCTTCGGGGCGCTCGTCGACGAGCAGGCAGATGAGGTGTACCTCGGGGTTGTTAATCGAGATGGACTGGCAGATCTTCTTGAGGATCGTGGTCTTGCCGGCCTTGGGCGGGGACACGATCAGGCCGCGCTGGCCCTTGCCGATCGGTGACACGATGTCGATGGCGCGACCGGTAATAGAGTCCTTGCCGTGCTCCATGCGCAGCGGCTCGTTGGGATAGACCGGGGTGAGGTCGCCGAACTTGGGACGGTTGCGAATCTGCTCGGGGTCCAGACCGTTGACGGTCGTGATTTTGGCGAGGCCGGCGCGCTTGTCGCCGCCGCGCGAAGGACGCAGCGAGCCCTCGATGACGTCGCCCGTGCGCAGGCGCGCAGAGCGGATGAGGTAGGCGGGCACGAAGGCGTCGTCGTTGGACTTCATGTAGCCATGGGCGTGGATGATGCCGGAGCTGTCCGGGCGAATCTGCAGAATGCCCTTGATGTCGCGGAAGCCCTCGGCCTTCGCAGCGGTGACGTAGATTTCCTCGACGAGCTCGGCCTTCTTCTTGCCGGTCGTCTCGATCTCGAACTCCTTGGCCTTCTCGCGAAGTTCGGCGACCTTCATGGCAGCGAGCTCCTCGCGCGAAAGCGTTGGCTCGGTGGGAGCGGCATTACGCTCCTTGTTGCGTTGCTTGCGATCGCGCTGGCGGTTGCGACGGTCGTTGTTGCGCTCGTCCTTGCGCTCGTTGCGCTCCTCGTTGCGCTTGTGCTGGCGACGGTTGGGGCGAGCGCCGTCTTCGCCCTCGGCGGGGGCGGCACCATCGGTTGCGGCGGCGTCGGCATTGGCCGCAGCGGCGTCATTGGCCTCGGCGCCAGAATCAACCTGCGCTTCGACATCAGCATGCTGCTCGGCGGCCTTGGCCTTAACGGACTTCTTGCGACCGCGCTTGGGCTTCTCGGATGCAGGCTGTTCGACGTCCTGGGGCTCGACGGCATTAGTCGATGCATCGGCGGTCGTCTCGGCGGAATCCTCGGACGCACCCTTCTTGGCAGCCTTAGCCTTGGACGTGCGCTTAGCAGCAGTGCGACGGCTGCGACCGGGACGGACGTCGGCGGGCTCGGCATCGGCGGGAGCGGCCTCGGAAGTCGTAGCATCCTGGACGGGTGCATCGGCAGCAGTTGAGGACTTGGCAGTCGCCGCAGCATCCCGAGCGGCAGCGGCTGCGGCTGCGGCCTTCTCGGCCTCGACAAAGGCCTTGGGCTTGCGACCGCGACGGTGCGGGCGCAAAGCCGGATCGACAACGGGAACTTCGCTGGCCTCGACAGGCGCAGCGGGCTCAACAGGCGATGTGCCCTCCCCTGCCGTGGAACGGACCGAAGCCTCAGTGGGCTCGGGGGTTACCTGTTCAGCAACCTGCTCGGCCTTAGCAGCCGTGCGACGGCGTGTGCGCGGTGCCGGCTTCTCGGTCGGCTGGTCGGCGGCAAGAACCTCGGTGGCGGCAGGGGTCTCGAGTACAGACGGAGCTGCAAGCTCGGTCAGAGCCGCGGCCTCGCGCTCGGCAGCACGACGGCGGGCGCGCACCACCTGAGCCTCGCTAATCTGCGCCAACGCACGTGCCTGCGCGACCTCATCGGAAATCGGCGCCGAGGAGTCAGCTGCAACGGTGAGCTTGGCGCGCGCCGTGCGCGTGGTACGGCGCTTGGGCTTGGTGACCTCCTCGCCGTCTGTGGCAGGCTTGGCCGTGCGGCGCGTGCGCTTGGGCTTTGCCGGAACAGCCTCCTCACCAGTTGCAGGCACGGCCTTCTCAGCCGTTGCAGCCTTAGGCGTCTCAGGAGCCGAGGTTTGCGCGGGCGCCGCGACCTGGTCCGACGCAACCGGTGCAGCGGGAGCGGCTTGCGTCGTCGTTATTTCGTTTTCTTGCTGTTGATCAGACACAGTGTTTGCTCAACTTTCTTTTCAAGCCCTGTGATCACATGCTCCCTGCATAAACCTTCAGGGCGGCTAAACAGTCTAGCTCCGTCAAATACCGACGGACATCATTGATCTGTATCGAGATATTTGCGTCATATACGCAGCGTTAGTGTAACACAACCGCCGTCACCTGCAACTTAGTCATTGGGGACGTTCTTAAACGACTATTCAAAAGGGACACTCTTTGGTTTACCGCCCACAAATCTGACTGCCTCCGCCAAAACTATGGCGGTTTACTACGATGAATCGCTCAACCGCGACCACTCCGAAACTTGTTGAACTAAAACCGCAGGTAGATGCCTTGCACTTTTTAGCGAAAAGCCGGCGTGGTTGGCATTTCTCAATTCATCGTAGTAAACCGGCATAGTTTCGTATTTCCAGCAGCCCCAAATTCGTCAATACGCCGGCGTTTATGCAAAAAGCCCGACCTCCGCATGGAGATCGGGCTTATAGGGCTCAGCAAAGCCGAACCTACACGGTCAAATGACCCGCAGATTACATCTGCTCGGGAGCGGAGACACCAACAAGGGTGAGCACCAGGGCGAGCGTCACGCGGACGGCATCGCAAGCGGCCAGACGGGCGCGCGAAAGCTCGGGGTCGACGGGACGGCCCTCGCTCGGCAAAACCTGGCAGGCAGCGTAGAAGCTGTGGAAGTCGCCGGCGAGTTCCTCGGCAAAGTGCGTCAGACGGAACGGGGCGCGGTCGCGAGCGCAGCTGGCGATGAGGTCGGTGAGCTCATTGAGCTTACGCGAAAGGGCGAGCTCGGTCGGGTCGGTCAGCAGCGAGTAATCGACGTTCTCACCGATGGCCTTGGCGGCGACGGCCTTCATGCCCATCTCGTCAGCCTGCTCGGGCGTAACGTCGGCGGCACGGCGCAGAATGGAGCACACGCGGGCGTGAGCGTACTGCACGTAGTACACCGGGTTGGAGTTGTCGCGCTTCTTGACGGCCTCGATATCGAAGTCGACCATCTGGTTGGAGCTCTTGGAGATGAGCGTGTAGCGAGCGGCATCGGAGCCGACCTCGTCGACGAGTTCCTGCAGGGTCACCATGGTGCCCTTGCGCTTGGACATACGGACGGGCTTGCCGTTACGCAGCAGGTTGACGAGCTGGCCCAGCAGAACCTCAAACTTGCCGGGGTAACCCAGAGCGTCGCAGACGCAGCGGACGCGCTCGATGTAGCCGTGGTGGTCGGCGCCCCAGATGTCGATAACGTGGTCGACGCGCTGGAACTTATCCCAGTGATAGGCAACGTCGGAGGCGAAGTAGGTGTACTCGCCGTCGGACTTGATCAGGACGCGGTCCTTGTCATCGCCCAGGTCGGTGGAGCGGAACCACAGGGCACCGTCCTTGGTGTAGAGGTAGCCCATCTTGTCGAGCTTCTCAAAAGCGCGGTCGACGGCAGAGGTGCCGGCGGTCTCGCCCTCGGTGTCCTTCACGTACAGCGAACGCTCGGAGTACCAACGATCGAAGTCGCAATTGACGGCGTGGCAGAGGTCGCGCATGTTGTCGACCATCTTCACATAGCCGCGCTCGCGGAAGCTCTCCATGCGCTCCTGCGGATCGGCGTTGACCCACTTATCGCCGTCGGTGCGCCAGAACTCGGCGGCCTCGTCGATGATGTAGTCGCCGCCGTAGGAGTCCTTGCCCAGGGTCTCGGCAAAGTTGTCCTGATACGGATGGGTCTCGGGATGCTCGTCGTTCTCGTCGGCAACAAAGGCGTCGCGGTCGGCGATCAGCAGCTTGTGAGCCTCGTCGATATCCACGCCCTGCTTGGCGATGATGTCGGCAAGCTGCATATAGCGCGTGCTGATGGAGTTGCCGAAGGTGTTCATCTGAGAGCCGTGGTCGTTGATGTAGAACTCACGCTGGATGTCGTAACCGGCGTGATCCATAACGCGGCAGAGCGAGTCGCCCAGCGCGGCCCAGCGGCCGTGGCCGATGTGCATGGGGCCGACGGGGTTGGCGGAAACGAACTCGACCTGGGTCTTCAGGCCACCACCGACGTTGGACTTAGCGAAGTCCATACCCTTCTCGCGAGCCTCGCCAAAGATGGCATTCTTGACGGCAACGGAGAGGTAGAAGTTGATGAAGCCAGGGCCTGCGATCTCGACCTTCTCGATCGCGGGGTCCTCGGGCATATGGGCAACGATGGCCTCGGCGATCTTGCGCGGGGCGCAGTGGGCCAGCTTGGCGGACTTCAGGGCCATGGTAGAGGTCCACTCGCCATGAGAAGTGTCAGCCGGTCGCTCGATAGCGCAATCGTCAAGTTCAAATGCGGAAAGGTCGCCGGCCTCCTGGGCCGCAGCAAGCGCAGCGCGTACCAGCTCTTCAATCTTCTCGGGCATAGATCCTCCTTGTGTTAAAGCCCCCGAGCTCTTGGTCACTCGTAGGGCAAAAGCCAGAGTTTGTAGCACTCTATCACAAGCGACGGGCACTGTCGCAGGGTAAAGCCAATCGATATTGCATATGCACAAAATTGACTACAGCTTGTATGGAGTCACTCAAAGATGCCGGTCTGCCTGCAGATTATGCAGGCGTTGAAAATGCATAAAGGTGTGAATGAGCTGTGTCTGTTATCGAATACTCTTACCTATCGGAGTTGTGTGCTTTTCCTGCATAACGTGAGAATTTGCGCACGTCAGCGTGTTATTCTAGACATACGTAAATTCGTATAAGTTGGAGGTAGCATGTTCTCAATCGGTCAACACGTCATTCATCCGGGTCAGGGAGTCTGCACCGTCGTCGGTTTTAGGGACGACACGCCGCAGCCCATGCTGCTGCTCGAGACCAAGCAGGGACATGCGCAGACGATCCTCATGTACCCCGTGGCGCAGGCCGATCGTTTGCACGCCGCCATCTCTCAGCAAGATGCCGAGCACCTGCTGAGCCACTATGACGAGCTGGAGTGCGACACCTTCACCGAGCGCAACAGCTCACTTGAGGAGACACACTTTAAGCAGCAGCTCAAGCTGGGTGCGCCCGAGACGGTCCGCGTGGCAAAAACCATGATGCACCGCATTCGCCAGGCCGAGGAAGCCGATAAAAAGCCCAGCTCCTACTACATGCGCGTACTCAAGGAAGCCAAGCGCCGCTCCATCGAGGAGTTCGCCGTGGCCCTTGGCGTCACCGAGGAGGACGCCGAAGCCCGCCTAGCCCAAGCCGCCCTCAACTAACCCATCCGCGCCAAAAACCACCACAAAGGGGACAGGCACCTTTGTGGTGGTTTTCTTGTTCTAGTAGTATTCATTCTCATCGATACCCACGAGCACAAGGAGTCTCTTATGGCAGAGCCGCTTACCGCCGGAATCACCCGCGACCGCGCGTTCGAACTGCTCAACGAGCATAACAAGGACCCGTTCCACATCACCCATGGCGAGACGGTCGAGGGCACTATGCGCTACTTTGCGCGCGAGTTCGACCCCGAGAACGAGGAGTTTTGGGGCATCGTCGGTCTGCTGCACGACCTGGATTGGGAGGAGCATGAGGACGACCCCATGAACCACACCATCTATGCTGCCGAGATTCTTGAGGACGAAGGTGCGTCTCCCGAGCTCATTCGCGCCATCCAGACGCACACGTCCGACTTCAACACCTCGCTGCCCAAACCCGAGCTGCAGATGGAAAAGATCCTGTTTGCCTGCGATGAGCTCACCGGCCTGATCGGCGCTGCAGTCATCATGCGTCCGAGCAAGAGCGTCATGGACTTTACGACCAAGTCGCTCAAGAAGAAGTTCAAGGACAAGCGCTTTGCCGCTGGCTGTTCGCGCGACGTGATTACGCAGGGCGCCGAGATGTTGGGCTGGGAGCTCCCCGAGCTCTTTGACCGCACCATCGCGGCCATGCAGTCCTTCGCCCCCGACCGCGATACCTTCCAGGCCTAACCGCCCACGCCACCTAAAACCACCACAAAGGGGAAAGGCACCTTTGTGGTGGTTTTTCTTGCGCGGGCGCTAGGGGCGGACCTGGCCGGTGCCGCGGAGCTTGTATTTGTAGGTGGTGAGGGCCTCGGCGGCAAAGGGGCCACGGGCGTGGAGTTTTTGGGTCGAGATGCCGATCTCGGCGCCCAGGCCAAACTCGCCGCCGTCAGTGAAGCGAGTGCTGGCGTTGGAGTACACGGCCGAGGCATCGACCGCATCAAGGAAGCGCTCGCAAGCATCCGTGTCCTCGGCAACGACGGCCTCGGAGTGCATGGTGCCGTAGCGGTTGATGTGCGCGATGGCCTCGTCCTCGCTAGCCACGACCTTCACACTCATCTCGAGCGCCAGGTACTCGCGACCCCAGTCCTCCTCAGTCGCGGCGACGTAGTCATCGCCCTCTACAAAGCCGGCGTCGGCGCACGCGGCGCACGTGGCCTCGTCGCCGTGAATGAGCACGCCGTGGTCGTGTAGCACGGCAACGACCGCAGGCAAAAACGCATCGGCCACAGCACGGTCGACCAGCAGCGACTCGGCGGCATTGCACACGCCTACGCGCTGGGTCTTGGCATTAACGATAATGTTGAGCGCCTTATCAAAGTCGGCGGATTCATGCACGTAGATGTGGCAGTTGCCCGTGCCCGTCTCGATCACCGGCACAAGCGACTCGCGCACGCAGCGCTGGATCAGGCCTGCACCTCCGCGCGGAATGAGTACGTCGACAATACCGCGGAGCTTCATGAGCTCGCCGGTGGCCTCGCGGTCGGTGGACTCGATCATCGACACGGCCTCGCGCGGGAAGCCCTTGGCCTCGAGCGCATCGGCCAGCAGCTCGGCGATCATGGCACACGAGTGATAGGCCAGCGAGCCGCCGCGTAGAATGCAGGCGTTGCCGGTACGGATGCAGATGCCTGCGGCGTCGGCCGTCACGTTGGGGCGCGCCTCGTAGACCATGGCGACCAGGCCCAACGGCACGCTCACGCGGGTCAGGTCCACACCGCTCGCAAGCACGCGGTGGTCGAGCACGCGGCCGACGGGATCGGGCAGCTCGGCGAGCTTCTCCAAACCGGCGGCCATGCCCTCGACGCGCTCGGGCGTCAGCAGCAGGCGATCGAGCAGTCCGGCCGAGGTACCCGCATCGCGCGCGGCGGACATATCGAGCTCGTTAGCGGCAACGATGGAGTCGACACCGTTGCGCAGTGCTGCGGCCATGGCGCGCACGGCCTCCTGACGCTGCTCATCGCTCGCCGTGGCAAGCGAGGCCGACGCTGCCTTGGCGGCAACGGCAAGATCGTGGACATACGTGGCTATATCGACCGACATGGGCGGCCCTTTCTCCTAGAAGTTTGCAACCATGGTAGCCGATTTGCGCATGGCCTCGCCCGCGGCGGTAGAATTGGTCAACCCGAAACACCGCAACGAACGGAAGACTCACATGGCCCTCATCACTTCGTACCACGTCCCCGGCCTTTACGTCGAGGACCACAGCATCGACGTCCCCCTTGACTGGCGCGGCCTGGAGCCGATGCTCCTGGCCGTCGGCAGTACCATGCGCCGCGGCGCCATGCCGGCACCCATCGCCGGCGCGCCCGAGAGCATCAAGCTCTTCTACCGCGTGGTTAGCGCGCCCGACCGCATCAACGACGATCTGCCGCTGCTCCTGTTTTTGCAGGGCGGCCCCGGCGGCGAGAGCCCACGTCCGCTGTCGCCCACAAGCGACGGCTGGATCGAGGAGGCCGTCAAGCACTTCCGCGTGGTCCTTCCCGACCAGCGCGGCACCGGACGCAGTAGCTGCGTGGACGGACGCACGATCAAGGCACTGGGTGATCGCGCAACGGCCGCCGGCGCCGATACAGCACGCTCGCAGGCGGACTTCCTCAAGCGCCACCTCGCCAGCTCCATCGTGCGCGATTTTGAGTACCTGCGCCTAGTGGGCTTTGGCGGCAAGCCGTGGGTCACGCTCGGCCAAAGCTACGGCGGTTTTTTGACGCTGAGCTACCTGTCGCTCTTCCCCGAGGGCGTGGCGGCGAGCTTTACCTGCGGCGGCATCCCCCACGTACCGGCGAGCGCAAGCGAGGTCTACGCGCACACCTTCCCGCGCATGGCCGCCAAGACGCAGCAGTATTATGACCGCTATCCCGCTGACGTCGAGCGCGTGGCAGCCCTGGCCGATGCGCTCGAGGCTCAGAAGCCCGTGCTGCCCGACGGCTCGCCGATGACGGTCGAGCGCCTACAGCTCATGGGCAGCGACTTTGGCATGAAGCCGAGCTTTGAGCGCATGCATTGGACTATCGATCACGCTTTTGTTACTGGCGACGGTACGCTGAGCTGCGGCTCCTCGGTATCCGACAGCTTTTTGATGCGCGCCTTCGAGCGCACCAACACACGCACGAACCCGCTGTACTGGACACTGCAGGAGTTTATCTACGCCGACGGCGACACCATGCCCATTCGCTGGGCCGCAGCAGAGGAGAAGGCCCATCGTGCCGAGTTCGACACACTCGCGCGCCCGCTCATGTTTACCGGCGAGGCCATGTTCCCGTGGATGTTCGAGCAGATGCCCGAGCTCAAGCCCTTCAAGCCCGCCATGGACCTGCTGATGGAAGACACCAGCTGGGACAAGATCTACGACCCGCAGCGACTGGCGTGCAACGAGGTGCCCCTGCAGGCCGCGGTGCATTTCGACGACATGTACGTGGATTCGGGCCTGCAGCTTGATACGCTCAGCCGCGTGGGCAACTCGCATGCCTGGGTGACCAACGAGTTCGAGCACGACGGCCTGCACGGTAGCGTGGTATTCAAGCACCTCTTCGACGAAGCCCTCAACCGCGGAGACCTGCGCCAGATCTTCTAGCAAAGGAGTGTCCCAAAGTGCCGGCACATAAGGAACGTCCCCAAGTGCCGGCACGAGAAAGACAGCGCTGCGGGAAACGATCCGCAGCGCTGTCTTTCTTTATGCAAATACGATCAAGTTATCCCTGTGTATCGCCGGCTTCTCGGCCAGGTCTGCCAGCAGGCGGTTGCTGGCGATCTGGTCCTGGCGGCGGCCGGCGGCAAGTTCCAGCACGTCCGAATCGGCCTCGGCGATACCGCGGGCGACGACCATACCTCTCGGATCGCACACATCGAGCACATCGCCCTCGGCAAACTGGCCATCGACCTCGCGAATACCCACCGCAAGCAGGGAAGAGCCACGGCTGACCAGCGCCTTCGCAGCACCGTCATCAACCGCCACCGAGCCGTGGGCCTTGTCGCCCAGCGCGATCCACAGTTTGCGGGGTGCGATGTCCAGGCGCTCCGCCGGCGGATCGAACAGGGTTCCCACGCTCTCGCCGCGGGCGAGACGCACGAGGGCATCGGGCTCCTCGCCCGAGCAAATCACGCTCTGAATGCCCGCCGTCATCAGGATGCGGCTCGCGCGAATCTTGGTGATCATGCCGCCCGTGCCCACCGATGTGGAAGAATCGCCCGCCGAGGCAATGATCTTGGCATCGATCTTATGCACGACCGGGACAAACTCGGCCGTCGGATCCTCATGCGGATTGGCGGTGTAGAGGCCGTCGATGTCCGAAAGCGTCACGCACAGATCGGCAGAAACCAGGCAGCTCACGAGCGCCGCCAGCGTGTCGTTGTCGCCAAACTTGATCTCGTCGACGGTGACGGTATCGTTCTCGTTGACGACCGGCACCACGCCCAGCTCAACCAGGCGCAGCAGGGCGTCGCGCGCGTGCAGGTAGGACGTGCGGCGGGCCGTATCGTGGCGCGTGAGCAGCACGAGCGAGGTGAGCAGGTCGCGCGCATGGAACTCCTCGTCGTAGGCCGACGAGATGATGCACTGGCCGGCCGAGGCGCAGGCCTGCAGGCTCGGCAGGTCGCCGACCGGCTTGCGGTCGAAACCCAACACGGGATAGCCACAGGCGATAGCGCCCGAGCTCACCACGACCAGACGCCAGCCGAGCTTGCGCAGCGCTGCGGCCTGATCGGCAAGTCCGCCGATAAAGGCGCGGTTGACCTTGCCATCGGCACCCACCACCGTGGACGAACCGATCTTTACCACCATCGTTTTATAAGAAGTCGTCATACGTCAAACCAATCAACTGTTCAGCGAACGGCCGAGCTGGCGGCCAAGGGAGCGTGACTCGCCCCTACCGCCCAAGGAATTAGTGAGCCCAGGGAAAGGCAGAGGCCGCGGCCATGTTCTTGCGCACGAGCTCGTCGCGCACCTGAGCCAGGCCCTGCTCCATGCCCACCACATAGGTCTGCGGGTACAGGAAGCGCTTGAAAGCTGCGTCCAGATGATCGAGTGCCCAAGCACAGCGCTCGCGCGCGTCCTGGATGCTCTCACGCGGAGCCACCGCACTGCCATCGCGCACGATCGGCACCAGCAGCTCGCGATACTCAAGTTCGGACACGTCAGTCACCAGGGCGGCATCATTCACGGCCACGAGGGTATTGCCGCGCGCGGCGCCCTCCCCCGCCAGATGGTCCTCGTCGTAGATCATGTCGCAGACCGGGCCGCCAAAGCCGTCGTAATAACGGCGCACGCGTTGCACACCCGGGATCGTGCGCTTGTAGGGCTGCTCGGAGAGCTTGACCACCGGCGTCCATGGATCTGCCTCGCTCGCACGGCGGGCGGAAAGCTTGTACACGCCGCCCAGCGCCGGCTGGTCATAGCAGGTCGCGAGCTTGGTACCCACGCCAAAGCTGTCGATGGGCGCGCCCTGGTCGAGCAGCGACTGAATCGTGTACTCATCAAGATCGTTGGAAACCGAGATCCCCACATAGGGCAGGCCCTCAGCATCAAAACGGCCGCGGACATACTTGGACAGCTTGGCGAGGTCGCCCGAGTCGATGCGAATAGCCGACAGGCGCTCGCCCACCGCCTCCATCTCCTTGGCAACCGTAATGGCATGCTCGCAGCCCTCGCGTACATCGTAGGTGTCGATGAGCAGCGTACAGTTCTTGGGGCTCGACTTGGCAAATGCGCGGAAGGCCTCGAGCTCGGAATCGAAGCTCATCACCCAGCTGTGCGCATGCGTGCCAAAGACGGGAATACCGTAGCGGCGGCCGGCGAGCACATTGGACGTAGAGGAGCAGCCGGCAACGTAGCTCGCGCGCGCAACGGCCAGGCCGCCATCGGGACCCTGGGCTCGGCGCAGGCCAAACTCCGCCACGGGGCGACCGTCGGCGGCGAGCACCACGCGCGCCGTCTTGGTGGCGACAAGCGTCTGGAACCCGACGATGTTGAGCAGCGCCGTCTCGAGCAGCTGGCACTCCAGCGCGGGGCCGGTGACGCGCACCATGGGCTCGCGCGGAAAGACGAGCTCGCCCTCGGGCACGGCGTCGATGTTTACATGCGCACGAAAATCGCGCAGGTAGTCGAGGAATCCAGGTTTGAACATCGCGCCGCCGGCAGGGGCCTGGAGCGAGGCGAGGTAGTCGATGTCCTCGGGCGTAAAGCGCAGATTCTCGACCAGCTCGGGCAGTTCGGCGGTGCCGCACATGACGGCATAGGCGCTGCCAAAGGGATGGTCGCGGTAAAACGCGGTAAAACAACCCTGCTCATTGGCCTTGCCGCTCTCCCACAGGCCCTGGGCCATAGTGAGCTCGTACAGATCGGTGAGCATTGCAATGTCGGTGGGATGCGAGATGTCGGTCAAAGCCATGGGGCGACCTTTCGGATGTGTGGTACAGAATTTGAGGGTTAGACGAGAGCAGAGGATGCGGACATGACGCCCGATGCAAATCGGTTAGAGCAGGCCCATGCTGGTCAGGATCGTGTAGCCCATAAAGATGACAAACGCGATGAGGGCAAGGACAATGATGATTTTTTGAGCCGGCGCCATGCCAGGGATCTCGTTCTCGCCCGTAGGCTCCTTGGAGGTAACCATGCGCTGGGCAAAGGTCATCTCGTCACGGCTCGACTTGGGCTCGTCGGACTTGGGACGAGCGGCCTTTTTAGGCTGAGGTTTGGGCGCGGCAGGTGCAGGCTTCGCAGCAGCGGGCTTGGGTGCAGGCGCGGGCGCCGATGCGGATGCGGCGTTCGCGGCGACCTCCTCGGCCTTCGCACGCTCGGCACGCAGGGCAGCCAGCTCCTCACGCTCGCGACGGGCCTCTTCCCGAGCCTCGCGGCGGGCCTTCTCGGCGCGGAGCTCTTCCAACTCAGCGCGCTCCTCGTCGGACAATGGTTGGGACTCAAGCTCGGCCATGGTACAGCCCTTTCTTTTAAAAAAAGCCGCCGACACAATGTCAGCGGCTTATCAAATCCAAGGGTGGAGACGAAGGGAGTCGAACCCTCGGCCTCTGCCATGCGACGGCAGCGCTCTCCCAACTGAGCTACGTCCCCAGGACAAGTCGATATTTTACCTACGGCTCGCCAACTGTCAACGCCCAATAACCAGTCTTTTTGGGGCGCGGCTTTTTTGACTACCATTCGCTCGATGATTTTTTAAGGCTCTGTTAGACCAGGATTGACATACATGTGTCCCCACGGTGCCATATC
>USAY01000045.1 GCA_900552755.1 uncultured Collinsella sp. | reverse complement strand
CCGAGCCGTCGATCGACTTGAAGAAGGGGGAGGCCTCGCGGCCTCCCCCTTTTTTGCGTTATATACATGTTGTGCTTTGGGACCTAGCTTCCCCGTATGCGCTCTTACTGTTTGGCTGTTTTTTGAGTCCATCTAGTTTATTTGAGCGATAATTACTCGCATTGGCGTTAGGGAGGGCTTGATGTTTACCGTATTTGTCTTGGGCAATATTGCTTCGGGTAAGTCGACTGCCTGCCGCTATTTCGAATCTCGTGGCGCTATGCTTATCGATCTGGATGAGCTTGCAAAATCGCTGTATGTGCCGGGCTCTGATATCGTCAATGCTCTCGCGGATGAATTCGGTTGGGACATTTTGGATGAGGAAGGCGGCATTCGCCGCAGTATCCTCGCTTCTCGAGCTTTCACTTCTCCTGATTCGGTCGCACGGCTCAATGGCATCGTGCATCCCGTTCTGATTGAACAGCTTTCGCTTAGGATTCTCGATCCGGTTTGTTGTACGGTTTCATCTCCCCGTTATCCCTTTGCGGTGGTCGAGGTTTCAGCTCCGACTGGTTTTGAGGATGCATTTGGCTTGGCTGATGAAATTCTGGTCATTAGCGCCCCTTTGTCAGTTCGTCGCGAGCGCGCTATTCAACGTGGCATGGAGCCATCTGATTTCGATGCCCGTTCTGCTTGCCAGCCCGATGAGTCTGCGCTGTGCAATCTCGCTACAACGGTGATTGATAATTCGGCAGCCGATAATTCGCTCTTTGAGCAGCTTGACTCATGGCTTGCATGCCACGGGTTTATAGATACTCCGGATAAGGAGGAGGCCGATGCCTAAGGCACGTTTCTTTACGTGGTATCGCGTGGCGCCACTTGCCGTTGTGTTCGTCTTCGGCCTTATTTCGCTCGTCTACTCGTGTGCTCCTGCCGCTTTCTTTAAGCCGCTGTATCCGATTGACTACGAGGCGTATGTAAAGCAATCCAGTATTTCGCATAATCTGGATCCGTATCTGGTGTGCGCTGTCATTAAGTCGGAATCGAATTGGGATCCCGAGGCCGAGTCGAATCAGGGTGCTCAGGGATTGATGCAGCTGATGCCCGAGACTGCCCAGGACATGATCGCCAAGGGCCTTGTCGACGGAGGGGAGTATTCGGTCGACAATCTTAACGATCCGGCTACGAATATCGAGTTTGGCTGCGCATACCTCTCGTATCTTCTCGCCTATTTCAACGGGTCGACGGATAGTGCCATCGCCGCCTATAACGCCGGTATGGGCAATGTCGACGGATGGGCGCAGCAGAACACGTCACTCCATAATGCGATTACCTTCCCTGAAACTCAGGCTTATCTGATTCGCGTCAATAATGCCTGGGCTCGCTACAAGACCCTCTATCCCGATCGGTTCGTATAGGACTATGCCTGCCGCCTGCGTATACTGCAGATATATGAGTTAGGAGTATCCATGGCGGAATTTGAAGTAGAACGCGTTGGTGGTGAACTTAAGCGCTTTGGCGTTGAAGGCTCTGACGTGCCGTTTAAGGTCGTTTCTCCCTATGAGCCTGCCGGTTCCCAGCCTAAAGCCATTGAGTCGCTTGTGCAGGGCGTGAGGGACGGAGACCGCTATCAGGTTTTGCTGGGCGTGACTGGTTCGGGCAAGACCTTCACGATGGCAAAGACTATTGAGGCCCTGGGAAAGCCGACGCTGGTCATGGCTCCGAATAAAACGCTCGCTGCTCAGCTTGCGAGCGAGCTCAAAGAGTTCTTTCCCAATAACGCTGTGGTCTACTTCGTCTCGTACTACGACTACTATCAGCCCGAGGCGTATGTGCCGCAAAGCGATACATATATCGAGAAAGACTCCTCGATTAACGAAGAGGTCGAGATGCTGCGCCATCAGGCGACCGCGTCACTGCTCTCTCGACGTGATGTGATCGTTGTCGCATCGGTCTCGTGTATCTATGGCATTGGCTCTCCTGAGGACTATGCGGGTCTGGCTCCAAACGTCGACAAGAAGGTGCCGCTCGAGCGCGATGACTTTATCCATGCACTTATCGACATTCAATATGATCGCAATGACTATGACCTGGCACGTGGCACGTTCCGCGTGCGCGGCGATGTTGTTGACGTGTATCCGCCTTATGCCGAGCATCCGTTGCGGTTTGAGTTCTTTGGCGACGAGGTCGAGCTGATTGCCGAGATCGATGAGGTCACCGGTGAGATGCTTCGTGAGTACGAGGCCATTCCCGTATGGCCGGCATCGCACTACGTGACCGAGAAGCCGAAGGTCAAGGCGGCTCTGAAATCGATCAGCGAAGAGTGCGAGAAGCGCGTGGCGGAGCTCAAGGCGACCGACAAGTTGCTCGAGGCGCAGCGTCTGCAGCAGCGTACCGATTATGATCTTGAGATGCTCGAGACGATGGGCTTTTGCAACGGCATCGAGAACTACTCGCGTCATCTGGACGGTCGCAAGCCGGGTGAGCCGCCGTTTACCCTAATCGATTACTTTCCCAAGGATATGCTCTGCATCATCGATGAGAGCCATGTGACGGTGCCGCAGATTCGCGGCATGCACGAAGGTGACCGCTCGCGTAAGGTGACGCTGGTGGAACATGGTTTTCGCCTGCCCTCGGCGCTCGATAACCGCCCGCTTCGTTTCGATGAGTTTGAAGCAAGGATACCCCAGTTTATCTATGTTTCGGCCACGCCGGGCGACTACGAGCTGCGGGTGAGCCAAAACGACGTGGAGCAGATTATTCGTCCGACCGGCCTTCTCGACCCCAAGATTGACGTGCGTCCAGTTCGCGGCCAGATTGACGATCTCGAGGACGAGATTCGCGAGCGCGTTGCCCGCAAGGAGCGCGTGCTGGTGACCACGTTGACCAAGCGCATGGCCGAGGACCTGACCGACCATCTGCTCGACGCGGGCATTAAGGTCAATTACATGCACTCTGATACGGCGACAATGGACCGTGTCGAGATCCTGCGAACGCTGCGCGAGGGCAAGATCGATGTTCTCGTTGGCATCAACCTGCTTCGCGAGGGCTTGGATCTTCCCGAGGTCTCACTGGTGGCAATTCTCGATGCCGATAAGGAAGGCTTCTTGCGCAACCGTCGTTCGCTGATTCAGACGATTGGCCGTGCGGCCCGTAACGCCGATGGCGAAGTCATCATGTATGCAGACGTTGTGACCGATTCGATGAAAGAGGCCATCGAGGAGACACAGCGCCGTCGCGAGATTCAGATGGCATATAACGAAGAACATGGCATTGTGCCCAAGACAGTGCGCAAGGCCATCAACGACATCTCAAGTTTTATTGCCGAGGCCGAAAAAACTGTGGGCTCCAAGGGACGCTCGAAGGGCGACTCTCTTGGCCATGGCGCATTCTATACGCCCGATGAGTCGGGCGAGGGCGGTGTGCCGGAAACGGTGGCGCCCGAGCAGACACTTGCGGAGCAGTTGGAAGAACTGCCGCATGACGAGCTTGTGCGGATCGTCGAAACCATGGAAGAGGATATGCGTAACGCTTCCGCCGCTATGGACTTTGAGGAGGGGGCGCGCCTGCGCGATGCTGTCGTTCAGATTCGGGCGATGCTCGAGGGTGCGTCTGAGGACGAGACGATCGAGCGCTTACGCTCGCAGGCCCGCAAGGGTTCCACGTTCGCATCGGGCAGAAAACGCCAGGGTGCACGGTTTAAGAAATAGCGAACAGGCCCCGAGTTCCCTGTGGAGCTCGGGGCCTATGTCTTTTGCGCGCTGGAATTTGTGCGTTAGAGGTCTGCGATCAGGGCTTCAGCACAACGAATGCCGTCGGTGGCTGCGCTCATGATGCCGCCGGCATATCCAGCTCCCTCACCGCAAGGGTAGAGGCCCGGGGTCGACACGGCATGGCACGTTCGGTCTCGGGTGACAGTAACCGGTGAGCTCGAACGAGTCTCCACGCCGGTAAGAACGGCATCGGGGCGGTCGTAGCCTCGTAGCTTTTTTCCGAGTAGGGGAAGTCCCAGGCGGAGCGACTCGACGATATGCTGCGGCAGGGCTTCGTCAATTGCCGTCCAGGTCACACCGAGCGGATAGGTGGGCTTTACCTTTCCGGGCGCCTTGCTGGCGCGTCCTGCGAGGAAATCTCCGACGAGCTGTGCCGGTGCGTTCCAGTTGGAGCCGCCCAGGCGATAGGCGGCCGCCTCGCAGGCACGCTGGAGCTCGATGCCGGCGAGCGGGTCATCGTTGGGAAGGTCCTCAGGCGTGACGTTAACGAGCAAGGCGGCATTTGCGTTGCGTCCGTCGCGGGCATTGAGGCTAGCGCCGTTGACGCACAGGTGGCCCTGCTCGGAAGAGGCGGCGACAACCTGTCCGCCGGGGCACATGCAAAACGAGAACACGCTGCGGCCGTTGGGAAGATGGGCAACAAGTTTGTAAGGGGCCGCCCCGAGCGCTGGATGTCCCGCCAAGGCTCCATATTGGGCTCTGTCGATGTCGCGCTGCGGATGCTCGATGCGAACGCCCATGGCAAAGGTCTTTTGTGCGAGGGCCACGTTGTGGTCTTTAAGGAGCTCAAAAATATCGCGAGCAGAATGCCCGCAGGCGAGGATGAGGTGCTTTGTCTCGATTGGCTCGCAAGCGGCGTCTTGGGACGATTGGACATCAATACCGGTAATGGCGCCAGACGCGTCGATGTGAATGTCGACGAGCTTTGTTCGATAACGGACGACACCTCCGAGCTGCTCGATGCGCTGGGATATAGCGGTGACAACCGTGGGAAGGATGTCGGAGCCAATGTGCGGCTTGGCATCCCACAGAATATCGTGGGGCGCACCCGCCTCGACGAAGGTTTCGAGGATAAGGCGATGGGCGGGATTTTTTGTTCCCGTATTGAGCTTGCCGTCCGAGAAGGTCCCCGCGCCGCCCAGACCAAACTGAATATTGCTCTCGGGGTCGAGGATGCGTTCCTTTAGAAAGAGGTCGATCGCCTGCGAGCGGCGAAATGCCGGGTCGCCGCGCTCGATAAGCAAGGGCTTAAGACCTGCTTTGGCGAGCGTGAGCGCAGCGAAAAGGCCGGCGCATCCGGCGCCGACAACGACAGGGCGTTCTTGAGGTGCGTCGGAGACGGGGGAGGGGAATGAGGGCCCATCGTCCTCTATCGCGCGTACGCGCGAGCGGTCACGCTCGGCGACGCTGTCGACCGCTTCTCGCTCGAGGTGGGGACTAGTCAGCTCAACACGAAAGCTCAGGATAAAATGGACGTCTCGTTTTTTGCGAGCGTCGATTGACTTGCGGTGGAGCTCGATGGACTTGATCTCGGAGTCCTTGCAACGTAGGACGCGCTTGGCGACTCGCTTACCAACAATGAGGCAGGCATTTTCATCGCCGGCTTCATCGAGCGACGCGTTGACTTGGGTGATTTCGATCATCGAGGTCTCCTTAGAGGCAAGAAAGAGGCCGTCCGGTATCCCAGACGGCCCGAATGCGTTTTTGATTATAGACTGCGCGGCTACAAGCTGCTTGCAGCGCGAATGCCCGAGAGCCAGGCCCACGCAAGGTTAAAGCCTCCGCAATCGGCGTCGATGTCGAGCGCTTCGCCGCAGACGTAAAGCGGGGCGCCTGTGGCGCCGCTCACGCAAAGACCAGGTGCCGAGACGCATTCGATAGATATGCCGCCACGTGTGACCTGCGCCGAGCGCTCCTCGGCTGTACCCTCGACGAGCAACTTAAAGTGCTTGAGGATCGAGACCAGGTGAATGACATCGTTGGAGCCTGGCTGGCACTGCTCGAACGCTGTGCAGACAACGCAGGAGAGTTGCGGGGCGAGCATGCCGTCGAGCCAACGGGGATTGCGGGGCGAAAAGCCGCCGAGCAGCTTAACGCGCTGGTTAAGCATATCGAGCAGCTCGTCTTTAGAGAGGTCGGGGAAAACGTCGAGCAGGATCGTATCGCCGCGCTGGATACGACGGGAGAGGTTGAAGACAGCGACGCCCGAGATGCCGAAGGTTCGAAACAGCACTTCACCGTCTTCGTGCCAGAGCTCACTATGGTTACGGGCGAGCGTCAAGCGGGCGCGGACGCGCAGACCATCCAACGTCTTGAGTGCCGCCCGATCGCCAGCGACCGTTGCCGATACGGGGCAGAGGATGGGGTGCAGCGAAGTGAGGGGGAGGCGAAACGTATCGGCGATGCCGGTGGGGTTGCCGCCCGTGGCGATAATTACGGCATGTGCCTGCAGGGCCTCGTTCTTGCGAGGGACATCGGCGAGCGCTTTCCGAAGCGAGCGGAGCTCCGATTTTCGGTCGTCGTGCTTTTTTGCCTTGAGCACCCGCGCTGGACGGTCTATTTGGAGTGCCCAGCCTTCGGAAGCTTTGTGCGCCGAGGCAACGTTGGCTCCGCAGATTAAGGTGATACCTAGGCGGTCGCAAACGTTGAGAAGCGCGTCGCGCACCGATTCAGCGCGAAGGGAGCGCGGGTACAGCCGGCCTTCCTCGGAGGTTGTCATGATACCCAGCGAGGAGAAGAAACCCATAAGCTCTTGTTCGGGCTGGGGGCCCATGACGGATTCGACGAATGCGGGGTGGTTATACCGCTGAGGATCAATCGATTCGTTGGAGAGGTTGCAGCGGCCGTTACCGGTCGCAAGGAGCTTAAGGCCACAGGCGACATCGCGCTCAACGATGCAGACGCTTTTGCCAGCGCGTGCGGCCGTAATGGCAGCGGCGAGGCCTGAAGCCCCGCCGCCGATTACCAGGACGTCATAGAAGGCGCTCGCGTTCACTTAGGCCTCGTCGGTCTCGTGCGGGGTAATGGCCTCGACGGCAGAGACTGCCTTGGGCAACATGCCATCGGGCAGTGCGGTCTCGACCTCGCCCTTATCGCAGGCCTCGGCGAGTGCCGGATTAATGGGAAGCTTGCCCAAGATGTCGAGGTTATAGCGCTCTGCGACCTCGGGGAGCTTGCTCTTGCCAAAGACCTCGATCTTCTTGCCGCAGTCGGGGCACTCAATATAGCTCATGTTCTCGACAATGCCCAGAATGGGGACGTTCATCTTCTCGGCCATGTTGACCGCCTTGGCGACGATCATCGAGACCAGATCCTGCGGGCTCGTGACGATGACGATGCCGTCGACCGGCAGCGACTGGAAGACGGTGAGCGCGACGTCGCCTGTTCCCGGAGGCATGTCGACCAGCAGGTAGTCGATGGGGCCCCACGAGGTCTCGCTCCAGAACTGCCTAATGGCGCCTGCGATGACCGGACCGCGCCAAAGGACGGGGTCGGTCTCGTTTTGGAGCAGCAGGTTGGAGCTCATGACCTTGACGCCGTGCTCGGAGATTTCGGGCAGCATAAGGTTGCCAAGGGCATGGACGTGGCGTCCACTCATACCGAACATCTTGGGGATAGAGGGACCGGTGATGTCGGCATCGAGGACGCCGACCTTGTGGCCGTGACGGGCAAGCTCGGTGGCGATGGCACCGGTGACAAATGACTTGCCGACACCGCCCTTGCCGGAAAGCACGGCGATGACGCGCTTGACCTCGGACAGCGTGTTCTCCTCAAATTGCGACGGCGACGTTTGTCCGCCGGCGGCCTGTGCGTGCTCGCAACCCATGTATGACTCCTTTGTATATGTTGGGGCCGGGGCCCCGTGATGTGACACGAGCGTCATTGTACCCTCGTTTGCGAGCGGGAGTCATTTGCGATGCATTTGGGCCGAGCGTGCTTGCAATACGATGGGTCCAAGCGAATGGGCGGGCTTACTGAACTTTGCTGGCGAACTCGAGGTATTGCATGCGCTGCAGCTTGTCGATCGTCGAGGCGTAGGGGCTGTCCTCCGATTCCAAGTCGTAGCGCAGCCCGTCGGCACCGAGGTAGCCGGCGACATTGATGGTGGGCACATCTGACCTTGTTGCAAGCAGAGCCTTTTGATAGTCGGTGAGCGGGGCGCCGATCTTATTAAGGGTAATGGCTGCAATCTCGTTTGCCCCGACGGTGTCGTAGACGTTGAGCTCGGTATTGCCGGCGATCTCATAGTTAGCCCAGACGAGATATGTCGACTGATAGATACGGTAAGCGTGGCTTGCCGTATCTTCCTGAGGGTACAGCTCGTCGTTGAGAGTCGTTGCGGCGCTCGGCTGATGGTCGCCAAAAAAGACAAGAACAACCGGTCTGCCGATATTGCGGAGCTCGTTGATAAAGTACTCGAGGTCCCGGTCGGATGCGTTGATGCAGGTGAGATAGGTGTTGAGCGCGCTGTTGGCGCCCTCGCTGGCTCCCTCGACCCAATAGTTTGTCAGCTCTTCGGCGGGAACGGTGCCATAGTCGTAACCGCCATGATTTTGCATCGTGACGTCAAAGATGAACTGCGGCGCTTCGTCGGTTCTAAGCAGGTCGAGTATCTTGTCGTAGGTGGCGTAGTCGCATACGCCGGCATGGTAACAGGGCGCACCTTCGAAATCGCCGATTGAAAGAAAGTCTCCAAAGCCCAGCTGCTGATAGATTTTATCTCGATGGTAGTTGACGGGGTTTTGCGGGTGCATAGCGGTAGCGGTATACCCAAGCTCTTTAAGGTCCTTTGCCAAGCTGTTGACGCCATTCATCTGATACAGCTGATAGGGAATTTTGCCTAATCCGACAAAGGCCGTTGTCGCTCCGGTCAAAAATTCGAATTCGGAGTTCGCCGTTCCGCCACCGGCGACCGAAGCGAGCATGGTGCCGCGAACAAGTGTGTCGGGAAGCGAGTTGTAGAATGCGGGGCCGGTGTACCCGGCCGCCTGGAGCTGCTCAAAGCACGAAAGGTCGCTAAAACTCTCGTTCATGACGGCAACAATCGTCGGCTTGATTTCATTGAACTGGGCAACGGCCGCCGCGCGCTGCTCGCTCGAGCCATACGTGCTGTCGTAGGCGGCGGCGAGCTCCTGCTCGATGCTCTGCGCCTCATCGGGCGTATAGTCTTCGGGCTTCTCAATGGGCAACTCGTTGACCATTTCGGTGAACGAAGTGATAAAACCCTGAGACGCATACGTGGTGATGGGCTGCCAACGGTCAAATCCAAAATCCAGCGCCTGCTCCAAGTCGATGTTGGAAAAGCCTGAGAGCCCCACAATGGTCACTAGCAGAAAAGCACAGAGGTTAGCGGCGATAGCGGGGAAGACATGGGTGGGCGTACGGAGCTTTCGCGGTCGGATGAGCGAAAGAAGCCCCAGGGAAATCTCCAGCAGGGCGAGAGAGGTTACGATTCCGGCGGTAAAGGTAAACTCGTATCCCTCGCTCACTTCCATTGCGGTGCCAAGGGCCAAGATATCGCTTGGCAGGATGGCTTCGCCTTTAAACGTTATGACGAAGTGCTCGGCAATGCCAAGGATGCAACAGACGACGGGCACGAGGGCCATGACGCCTCCATGACGCTGTCCCAGCAAATAAAGGGAGAGCAGAACCGTCGCGAGCAGCCCGACGGAAAACCCGAATGAGTTGGCGGGAATGCGATAGAACGTTTCGTTGCAGGCAATTTCGAGTGAAACGAACGAGAGCGCTGAAACAGCGGCGATGACAAGGATGTCACGGCAAATACAGGCAACCGTTCCCGTCGCAAGGTCGGTTTGGTCGATAAGTCCCGAAACCAAGGGCTCGACAAGAAGCATGACGGCGGCAGCACCGAGTGCCGAATAAGAAAGGACCCATAGGGAGCTGCCCTCATTTACGAGCAATTGATTCGTAACCCATGCAGCTACCACGCCGAGCGGGATGAGGAGCGTCGCGCACCAAAAGACGCGGGCAATGGGTGGCTTTTCGTTGCGTTTGATTGAAAAAAACACGCGCACGACGACGGCGGCCACGATAAGGACGGCGATGAATATGGGCAGATTGGCCATGTCGCTCGAAGTGATTTCAAGGGGGATATCTTCGGTCATGGACGTTCCTCTGGTACAGCAAATTAAGTTCAGTATTAGATTACTGTAACCTTTCCACGGCATTTCGAGAAACAAAGCGCCCGATACGCAAAGCTAAAGGTCTGCGAATCTTGTATTACGAACATCTGTGCGCGTCGAGTGCGCTAAACTCATCGGCAGTATGATTCGATGCAATAGGAGGCAAGGAGCTTCCATGTCTGATTCTTCTATCGTTATTCGCGGCGCTCGTGAGCACAACCTCCGTGATATCGATGTTTCCATTCCGCGTGACCAACTCGTGGTCATTACCGGTCTTTCTGGCTCGGGCAAGAGTTCGCTGGCATTCGACACTATCTATGCCGAGGGCCAGCGTCGATACGTCGAGAGCCTTTCGAGTTATGCGCGCCAGTTCTTGGGCCAGATGGACAAACCCGACTTGGATTCAATCGACGGCCTTTCGCCGGCTGTCTCAATTGATCAAAAGACGACATCCAAGAACCCGCGCTCGACGGTTGGCACCGTAACCGAGATTTATGACTATCTGCGCCTGCTGTTCGCCCGTGTGGGCACCCCGCACTGTCCCGAATGCGGCCGTGTCATTGAGCGTCAGACGACCGATCAGGTTGCCGACAAGGTCTTGGCGGCGGGGGAGGGCCGCCGCGCGTTTGTGCTGGCACCGGTGGTACGCGGGCGAAAAGGCGAGTACACCAAACTGTTTGAGGACCTTCGCGCCGAGGGCTTTAGCCGCGTGCGTGTCGACGGTGAAGTGCGCTCGCTCGACGATCCGATCGATCTGGACAAGAAGTTCAAGCACGATATCGAGGTCGTGGTCGATCGCATCGTGATTCGCGAGAACTCGCTGGGCCGTATCGCCGAGTCCGTTGAACAGGCGACTGCGCTGGCGCACGGCAATGTGAACGTATACTTGCTGCCCGACCGCGACGCTCCCGAGGGGACCGAAGGCGAGTTGCTGGAGTATTCGCTGGCGTTAGCGTGCCCGGAGCATGGACACTCCATCGATGACCTGCAGCCGCGCGATTTCTCGTTCAACGCGCCCTATGGCGCGTGCCCCGAGTGCGATGGCCTGGGTTTTAAGAAGACGGTCGATGCCGAGGCCCTAATCGAAGACCCCTCGAAGTCGATCGCCGACGGGGTCTTTGGCAGCCTGTTTGGCAACTCTAACTACTATCCGCAGATTTTCGCTGCGGTTTGTAAGCACTTCAAGGTGAGCGTCGATACGCCGTGGGAGGATCTGCCTCCGCGGGTGCGTCGCGCGTTTTTAGACGGCATGGGCGACCAGAAGATTTCGGTCGACTATCAAAAGCTCGATGGGCGCCGCAGCCAGTGGGACACCAAGTTCTCGGGCGTG
Organism: uncultured Collinsella sp.; assembly: GCA_900552755.1. Taxonomy (GTDB): domain Bacteria; phylum Actinomycetota; class Coriobacteriia; order Coriobacteriales; family Coriobacteriaceae; genus Collinsella. Next base: position 2,524 of record USAY01000045.1, on the reverse strand, counting down.
CGCAATATCCTGTACGAGCGCTATACCGAGACGACGAATGAGAACACCAAGGCGCGCTTGGAGAAGTACATCCGCGAGGAGCCGTGCTCGAGTTGCCATGGTGCTCGTCTGCGCCCCGAGATGCTCGCCGTTACCGTAGGCGGTAAGTCCATTTACGAGGTCTGCTGCCTATCGTGCCGCGAGTCGCTCGAGTTTTTTGAGGGCTTGGAGCTTACCGAGCGCCAACAATTTATCGGCGGGCGCATCGTTAAGGAAATCCTGGAGCGCCTGCGCTTTCTGGTCGATGTCGGACTCGACTATCTGACCCTCGATCGTGCCTCGGCGACGCTTTCTGGTGGCGAGGCCCAGCGTATTCGACTGGCAACGCAGATCGGCGCGGGTCTCATGGGCGTGCTCTATATTCTGGACGAGCCCTCGATCGGTCTTCATCAGCGCGATAACGAGCGCCTGATCAAGACGCTTGAGCGCCTGCGCGATATCGGCAATACCGTTATCGTCGTCGAACACGACGAGGATACAATCCGTGCCGCCGACTATGTGATCGACATGGGCCCCGGCGCCGGCGTCAACGGCGGACACGTAGTCGCGGCGGGAACGCCTGCCGATATCATGGCGTGTCCTGAGTCGATGACGGGCGCTTATCTGACCGGCAAACGAATGATCCGGGTGCCTGATGAACGGCGCAAGCCCGGTCGCGGCTGCCTTAAAATTACGGGCGCTCGAGCCAACAACCTCAAAAACGTTACTGCCAAGATCGAGTTTGGTACGCTTACGGTTGTTACCGGCGTGTCAGGATCGGGCAAGAGCTCCCTGGTTACCGATACCATTGCGCCTGCCCTTACGAATGCCATTCACCGTTCGACGCGCCCTGTGGGTCCATATAAGAAAATCGAGGGCATCGAGTGTATCGATAAGGTTATCGATATCGACCAGTCGCCGATTGGCCGCACGCCGCGTTCCAACCCTGCTACCTATATCGGCCTGTGGGATGATCTTCGCGCGCTGTTTGCGAGTACGCCGGAGTCGAAGGCGCGCGGCTACTCGCCGGGTCGTTTCTCCTTTAATGTGAGTGGCGGGCGCTGTGAGGCGTGCAAGGGCGACGGGCAGATCAAGATCGAGATGCACTTCCTTCCCGATATCTACGTTCCCTGCGAAGTTTGCGGCGGTAAACGCTACAACCGCGAGACACTCGAGGTCACCTACCGTGGCAAGACCATCTCGGACGTGCTCGAAATGAGTGTCACCGAGGCGCTGGCCTTCTTTGGGAATATCCCGCAGATTAAGCGCAAGCTCCAAACGCTGTACGATGTAGGCTTGGGCTACGTGAGCCTGGGCCAGCCCGCCACGACGCTCTCGGGCGGCGAGGCGCAGCGTGTGAAGCTCGCCAAGGAGCTTCATCGACGCCAGACGGGCAAGACGTTCTATATTTTGGACGAGCCGACGACCGGCCTTCATTTTGAGGACGTCCGCCAGCTGCTCGATGTGCTGCAGCGCTTGGTCGATGCGGGCAACACGGTGCTGGTGATTGAGCACAACCTTGATGTCATCAAGGTTGCCGATCGTCTGATCGATATGGGTCCCGAGGGCGGTAACGGCGGCGGAACCGTTGTGGTTTCGGGCACACCGGAGCAGGTTGCGGACTGTCCGCAGAGTTATACGGGCAAGTTTTTGGCGCCGTTGCTCAGGCGTGACCGGGAGCGTCAGGCTCAACTTGATGCTCAATAAATAGGCGATTCAGTTTATGGGCGCCATCGACTCCTTGTGATTCGATGGCGCTTGCTGTGTCGAAGTGACGTATGCAGCCGAATTGGACATATACTTAATCTTTACGTCCGAATGCGAGGGAAAGGATATGTCATGGCAAAGGCTGTAAAGACGCCAAAAACCAATGCGATGCGCGAGCTGGAAAGCGCCGGCATTTCCTATGTTCTACATACGTACGAAGACGATGGTGATGAGTCGGTGGGCCTGGGGGTCGCGATTTCGGAGCAGCTTGGCGAGGAGCCCGGTCAAGGATTTAAGACTTTGGTCTGCGTGACACCGTCCAACGACTATGTCGTGTGCTGCATCCCCGTTGCCGACGAGCTCGATCTAAAGTCCGCCGCGCGTGCCGCGGGGGAGAAGTCCTTGGCCATGATGCATGTGAAGGATTTGCTTGCGGCGACTGGCTACGTTCGCGGCGGCTGCAGCCCGGTCGGTATGAAAAAACGCTACCGGACGCTCATTGATGAGACATGCGTCCTTTGGGATACCATTTTTATTTCGGGAGGCAAGCGTGGTTATCAGCTCGAGCTTGCACCCGATGATTTAATTGCATTTTGCGGGGCGACGGTTGCCGCGATTACGAGAGAGGACTGAGCGATGCCGCAGGAAGAATTGAAGCGCGGAGCTCATTTTGCAAAAGAATCTGCGCCTCAGACACCCTCATCCGAAGCTTCTTCGTCGCGAGATGACACTGACGACATGGGCTCGTCGGACTACTCCACGGTTGGTCGTTCTGCCGGGCTTATGACCATCCTGACTA
>USAY01000044.1 GCA_900552755.1 uncultured Collinsella sp. | reverse complement strand
CTTGGCAAGCTGGTAGTTAATGGAATCGGCCATGGACACTCCTTGGTCGTAGGTTTTTACAAAACGGGCGCGCTATTACGCGGCGGCGATACGACGAACGATGTCAAGCGTGATGCCGCTCGCGGTACGAGCGTACTCATCCAGATCGAACTCGCGCTCACAAAACGCGTCATATGCCTCGTCACAATTATCGCTGATAGCGCGCAGCACCAGGCAATCGACACCATTCTTGGCCGCGATGTGCGCAATTGCCGCGCCCTCCATCTCGACGCAATCGGCATGCGTGGCCTCAATCGCAGCGTTACGCATGGCGTCACCCGTAACAAAGCGGTCACCCGTGGCGATAGTGCCACACAGGAACTGCTTGGGGTCCTTCTTCGCAGAAGTCTCATCCGCCGAGGCATCCACAAATCCATGCTCGGCAAGCACGGCGGCGGCAACATCAGCCAACGCCGGCGTCGAGACAAACTCCTCGAGCCCCGGCGCGGACTCGGCGATGAGTGCCGTATCGGTATCCAGATAGCGCAGGCACTTGCCTATAACCACGTCGTTAATATGCAGTTTAGGGTTTAGGCCTCCCGCGATACCTGAAAACACAACGGCCTGCGGGGCGTATTTGCTGATGAGATGCTGCGTTGCGGCAGCGGCGTTCACGGTACCCATGCCAGCGGTCGTGGCGACCACCGTCAGACCGTCAAGCTCGCCGCTCACAACGGTCAAGCCCGCCTCCTGCGCCTCATGTGCGCCACTCAGCTCTTCTTTAATCTGCGCAACCTCTTTTTCGAGTGCGCCTATGATCGCGATGGTTGCCATGCCATCCCCCAAATCCGTGCAAATTGCTTATCCACGGTATGGTACCAGCATTTTGGCTCTTTCACTTTTTACGAAGTCGCTAGGCCAACGAGGACCGCACATCATAGAGCGCCTTTGCAATCGCGGCCACGGCCTCACTCGATTGGTCGCTCCACGGCATCGACGTCATGATGCTCATAACATAGCTATGGCCGTCGACGTCGATCAGTCCGGCACCACATGTCGAATAGCAACCGTCCTCGCTGATCCAGCCTGCCTTGTTGCGCACCGAGACCCGATCGTCCGCAATGCCATCGCGAATAAACGATCGGGTCGTAGAGGTCAGAAGGCCCGACAGCCATTGCGACGTCTCACTGCCACAGCTCAGATACTCGCTCATCTCGCACCACAACTTGGCCGAGGTGCGCGGGCAATAAGTGGGAAAATCACTCATCGGATCGAGTGCGGTATCGTAATCGACGCCAAGACCGAAAATCCAATCCTCGTAACCGACACGGTCAAACGCCGCACGCAACGCGATAAACGAATCGTTGTCCGAATTAACGACCGCGGCCTCGATCAGGTCGCGCACCGTCTGCCAGCCCATGTTGTAGCCGCCATAGGTGCCAAGGGAATCATCGAGTGAGACCTGGCCCGTCTCGACCAGAGATTCGCAGATGTACAGCGCATAGAGCGCCTTATAACTACTCGCACCGTAAACCTCGACATCGGCGTTATACGTCACGCCCTTGCCACTTGACAGGTCGTAGAACACCACGCCCACATCGCCCAATTCCTTGGCCTGATCAAGGGCATCTTGGAGCGCGGCGAGGCTCTCATCCTCCAGGGCGGGGATCTGGTCATCAACCAGTGAGAAGGTCTGCACGGTATCGCCTGAGGGAATATCGTTAAAGTCCGCCTTCGAAAGCCTCGTCTTGAGGCTCGCTGTCGACAGGGTTTGACTTGCGGTGGCTTTAGATTCAGAGACCTTTTTGTTTTGCGTCTGCACCGTTGACGCATCTGAGTGTGCCATTCGCTCCGACGCGTAGGTTTTGGCGGTAATTCCGAGGATAATAACCGCCAACGTTAGCATCCCAATGGCAGCAATCTTCGTCACGCGGATGCGGGCGTCAGCGAGGCCACGCGAAGACGTGCCCTTCGTCTCATATCTGCTGCTATGCTGCGGCACATACTCGTCCCGCGATGCGTTATTTCGCACGTGGTCTCCTGATTGCTACCGTTTTATATACGAGCAGCATAATACCGAGCAGGCATTTCTTTCCAAAGATATTCAGCGGCGTTTAAGGCGTCTTTAAAGAAACCACAAGCGTATTTATCCAAATGGCACGATTCTGTTGCGCATCTCCGCCCAAAACGCAGTTGCGGTGGAATAGTTCCTGTTTGGGCGGCATAAGCCGAAAAACAAGAACTATTCCACCGCAACTTGACGGGGCTCTTTAGCAATCAACTAGGTGCCCGGGGGCACTCATTTAAGTCTGTCCCAAATGAGTGCCCTTGGGGGCGAAAATGGCTCGCTAGCCGATGGCGTTTTTGAGTTCCGCGCGGCGCTTTTTCATGCCCGTCATGACGGCGTTGCGCAGCTCGGGCATGCGCGCGGTATCCATCTGGGGCACGCCCTCGAGCTTATAGGGAATGCCCAGTTGCTCGTACTTGACGACACCCATCGTGTGATACGGCAGCATCTCCAGGCCGACCACGTTATGCCACGGGGCAATCAAGCGACCGAGCGCCTCGCACTCCTCCACCGTATCGGTAATACCCGGCACTACCACGTGGCGAATAACAACCTTAATCTTGCGACGCGCGAGCTCATCACCAAACGCCAGAATACGTGCGGGATCGCAACCGGTCAGCTTTTTATGCTCGACGGGATCGGCGTGTTTAATGTCGAGCAGCACCATATCGGTCTCGTTGAGTACGGCATCGAACTTCTCGGGATGCGTGGAATCGAACGCATAGCCGCAACTATCCAAGCAGGTATGTACGCGACCATCGGGGTTGTTGTGCATTGCGCGGAACAGGTCGGCCAAGAACTCAGGCTGCAGGAGCGGCTCGCCGCCGGATACCGTAATACCACCGCTGCGGTAAAACTCATGGTTGCTCTGGAACTCGTCCATCAGGTGCTCGACGGTCACCATGGTACCGCCGTTAACCGACCAGGTATCGGGGTTGTGGCAATACGCACAGCGCATGGGGCAGCCCTGAACAAACACCACAAAGCGGATGCCGGGTCCATCGACCGTCCCCATCGTCTCAATCGAATGCACGCGGCCCAGGGCAAACGCGGAGTCCTCAGGACGAGCGTCCACACCCTCGAGCGTCATCTCAGCCATTCCCGCTACCTTGCCTCTCATTGGTTTTAGCTACATAAATGCCAGAGCCATTCTAGCCCATACGTTTGCGTTTAAACGTCTCGGGCTAGAATGGCACGTTTTAATCTATCCCCCATTACCGTGACGGGAGCCCATGTCGAGATGTGAAGGCGAAGAATGCTCGCCTACAGCCTTTACGCCTTGAGCGTGAGCACCGCACCGAAGGCGGTCGGGCCGCAATGGCTCGAGATGACACCGCCGACCTGAGTCCAGGTAACGTCTTTAAAGCCCAGGTCGTGCGCATAGACTTCCATGTCGTCGCGCAGCTCCTGGGAAAGGCCTACCGAATACGCCAGGCCAATGTGCGAGTAGTCAATCTCGCCCTTCGCAACCATGTGGTCAATAAAGGCGCGGGCGCACTTGAGCATAGAGCCGCGGAACTTCTTGGTCGCCACAAACTTACCGCCCGTCACCTCAATGCAGGGCTTAATCTTGAGCAGGTGGGCGCCAAGGAATGCCACGTTGGACAGACGACCTCCCGCCTTAAGGAAGGCTAGGTCGGTAGGAACAAAGCCCAGCAGCACACGGTCCATCACCGAATTGGTGAAGGCGAAAATTTCGTCGACGGTGGCATCGGGGTGAGCCTCGATGTATTTGGCAGTCTCGACGGCAACGAGCGACTGGCCCACCGAGACAAAACGCGTATCCATGGAGAATACGTAGTCGCGGCCCTTAGCCGCAATCTTGGAGGACTGATGCGAGCAAGTCGTGACTTCGGAGTACGCAAGATGCAGAATGGTCGCATCGGGCTGCTCGGCATGGATACGGTCATATACGTGCGCAAAATCTGCAGGCGCGCAGCCGCTGGTCTTGGGCATTACGCCAAACTCGTTGCAGCGCGAGTAAATCTCGAGCGGATCGATGGAGCCGTCCTCGACGGTCTCGTCACCAATCGTGACATGCATGGGCACGCGCACGATGCCGTAGCGCTCGCAGAGCTCCGGCGTCACATCCGACCCAGACTCAACCACGATTACGTACTTGCCCATTATTATCACGACCCATCTCGACATTGGCTTTTCAATACATGGCACGCGCCGCCGCACTGTTGCACAACGGCGTCCAAGCGCCAAAGAGACGCCGCCCCTTGCGCACAACAAAGGACAGCGTCTCCCTGGAAAACTCCGTGCTAACCTGAGATTCTACACGGTTTATTAAGGAGTGTTACTTATTCCGCAAACGGTCGCTATACGCGATAAACGGTAGTTGGCCGCGGCAACTGCGATTCATTTCGCCCAGCAAGTCCAATCGTGCCCCATGCACGGTTAATGCACGAGGCGGTAGAAATTCATCGATGCCGCACCCTCGGCATGCAACCCCATCGCCGAAACCGCCGGCGAATAGGTACGGCTCGTAAGTGCCGCCTCGCCGCCATTTGCAAAAATCTCGACCATCGTAGTGTCCGAAAGCACGCGCAGGTCGCGAAGCTCGCTGAGCTCGATCGACCTCTGGTCGCGCCCATAGCCTTCGTCACCCATGTCGAGGGTAAGCATCCCGTCCGCATAGCGCACAAAGACACCCTTGCGAATCTCGAGCTCAACCATCTTGGCGCCCTCACAGGAAACCACGAGATCAAACAGGCGGCCCGGCTCCTCAACGGTTTCACCGCCTGTCGTGCGAACGCAGTCGCCGCGCATCCTCTCAATCTCGTGCGCCGGCTGCTGGCAGAGCTTACCATCGCGCATGCTCAGCTCTCGCGGCACCGTCAACGCGCACTGCCACCCGCGCGCCACCGTCGGGTTTTCCGCCGTCGCATCGGGGCAACCCGACCATCCGATCATCAATCGCCGGCCTGCAGCATCCTCAAAGGACTGCGGAGCATAGAAATCAAAACCGGCATCGACCATCGGGGGCATGCCCTTCCCGACGATTTTAAAGCTCGGCGCCTCCCAATCGGCCTCGATGGGGAACCACACGCACTGATGCGGATTGCGGTAACGCCAACCATCGGCAGGCACACCCTGCGGACAGCAAACGAGAATAAGCTCGCCATCGAGCTCAAACAGATCGGGGCACTCCCACATAAAGCCAAACTTCTCGCCCAGCTCAATACGCGTCGCATAGTTCCAGTCCTCTAGATCGCGCGAGGTATAGACAAGCACGCAGCCGCGGTCGTCTTTCGTACGAGCGCCCAGAACCATGTAGTAGATACCATCGTGCTCAAGGATCTTGGGGTCGCGCACGTGCGTACCGATATCGTCGGGGTAATCGACCGGTCCAACAGCTATGCGCTTCTCGCCCAATTCGTCGGGGTTCTCCGCAACCATATGAATCTGGTTTTGCTCACGACCCGTCAACACGTAGTCGTAATCATCGCGATCAAAATGCTTGACGTTGCCGGTATAGAAGTAGTGAATCTTGCCATCACGTACAAAGGCAGAACCAGAATACGCTCCGTTCGAATCCAAATCGGAATCGGGGAACAGCGCGGGGCCGTGATTCTCGTACGTCACAAAATCCTTTGTCGTCAGATGGTTCCAAAGCACTGGACCGCCATGCGCGGCATCGAACGGATCGTATTGGTGATAGATGTGATACGTATCACCAATCTGCACCAAACCGTTGGGGTCGTTGAGCCAGCCAAGCTCAGGCTCCACATGGAACAGGAGTCTATCGGGGTCGGACGCGATGCGAGCCGCCGTCTCATCCTGTCCGGCTCGCCACTGCTCATAGTCCGCGCGTGTCACCTTATTTTTTTGATTAAACATCGCCATTGGCCTTCTCGTCTATAGGGAAGGACGCTCGACTCACACGAGCCGAACGCCCCTCCTCAAATGGACTTATCCGCACGTTACGCTGAACGGCTCAACTAGAAGCTAACGTCGAAGCCAGCGCCAGCGCCCTCTTCATCGGTGGTCGGAACGCCCTTTGCCTTGTTGTAGGCAAAGATCAAGACGATCGGCACGATAAAGGCGATGAGATTGCCAGCCACATACCACACGAGAGTCTCGGGCGTGACGATGAGCAGGCCAAGCACGCCGGTCAGACCCTGACCGATAGCGCGCACCTCAAAGAGCTTGACGAAGGCACCGCCGCAGCCTGCACCGATGCATGCGCAGATGAACGGAATGATCGAATAGCGCATGTTTGCAGCAAAGATAGCGGGCTCGGAGATTCCGACCAGCGTCGGGATAAAGGACGACATGCAGATGTTGCGCTCTTTGGAGTGCTTCTTGTGAATGAGGTACATACCGATGGCGCCGCCGCCCTGGGCGATGATGGAAACCGACCAGATGGCCTGGATGTAGTTGAAGCCAGTCGTGGCAACGAGGTTTGCCTCGATACCCTGGATGAACTGATGCGTACCGGTAACGACGAGCGGCTGCAGGAACGCGGCGAAGACAAAGGCACCGAAGACGCCCATCCTGTTGTACAGGATATCGATTACGCCGGCGAGGACGTCACCGATCAGGTTACCGAGCGGGCCGAACACGGTGAACAGGGCGACGTTAGCAAGAATCAGGGTAACGGTCGGGACAAAGACGAACGAAACGACCTCGGGGATGTACTTCTGGGCAATCTTTTCGACCTTGGCCATAAACCAGGCGGTCAGAATTGCAGGGAACACGCCACCCTGGAAAGCAACCATGGGAATGGAGAGCGGACCGAAGTTCCAGTACTCAGCACCCGTCGGGTCCATAACGAACGTGTTGCGGTTCATAAGGCTCGGGTGAACCATGACGATACCGACGAGGATGCCCAGGATCGGGTTACCGCCAAAACGCTTGACTGCGCTGTACATAACCAGGACAGGCAGGTAGTCGAACGTGGTGGCGATAATGGCAAAGAAGCTTGCGAGGTTCTTGAGGAACTCGCTGTGATCGGCGAGGCTGCCCTCCATGCCAAAGAGGCCGTTGGCAACGATCAGCGACTTAAGGCCGATGATGATTGCAGCGCCGACGAAGGCGGGAATGATGGGGATAAAGATGTCCGAGAATACCTTGAGGACCGAGAAGAACTTGCCCTTCTTGTCCGCCTCGGCGCCCTTGACCTCGGAAGCGCTGATCTCCTTAACGCCCGTCAGAGCCATAAACTCATCGTAAACCTTGTTGACGGTACCGGTACCGAAGATGATCATGAGCTGGCCGCTGTTGTACAGCACGCCCTTGACGCCATCGATGTTCTCGAGCTCGGCCTTGTTGTATTTGCTCGTATCCTTGAGCACCAGACGCAGACGGGTCACGCAATGCGTGGCGCCCTCGATGTTCTCCAGTCCGCCGACGTTGTCGACGACTTGCTGGGACACTGCCTTGTAGTCCATGTTCCTCTCCATTCCTTTTCTAAATCATAAAACGGTTCGTTGCCGCTACAGAGACGCGATCGTTGCGTTTGCGCACTTGAGCGCACCGTCGGTGACGGTAAGCGCCACACCCTGGCCCTGCTTGTTGCAGAAGCGAGCGTTGAGCGCAACGTCATCGACAAAGATGGTCGCGATGTCGTCGTCGACGACCAGACGCACATGGTGAGTGCCCTCGCCCTTAAAGAACAACGGACGCTCGAGGCCCATGTTGTTGACCTGGAACCACGGGTACTGGGGAGCCGGCGTGAACTCGAGCTTGCCCTCGCGCAGGTTGGCGCGGAACTCATAGGCAAGACCGGACTCGGCGTCCTCGGCAAGCTTCACCGAGAAGCCGGCAGCGTCACCGGCGAGCTCGATGTCTGCATCGAGCATATAGGTGGAACCGGCATCCGCGGCGAGCACCTGCTCGACCTTGCCCGACTCGCAGGAGAGCTCAAAGGCCTCGACTGCCTTAGCCTCGCCAAAGGCGCCAAGCATGCTGTCGGGGAGCTTGGTGCCGAGCGTTCCGTCGGCACGCTGAACGATCTCGAGGGGCATAAAGGTGCCACCCCATAGGTAAGAGCTGGGGTCGCCGCCCTCGTCACGCGTAGGAACCCAACCAAAGAGAACGCGACGCTCGCCATCGAATGCGGTGCGAGCGGCGTAGTACGCGCGGCCGTCGAAGGAGTCGTCAGCGGGGGTAATCCAAGGACCGTTGATGGACTTGGACATGCGGTAACGGGTCTTGTTGCCGTCGCTGTACTCGGAAAAGACGAGGTACCACCAGTCGCCCATCTTAAAGAGATCAGGCATCTCAAACATGGTGTACAGGCCCGGGTTCCACCAGTCGCCCTGGAACTCCCAGTTGGTCAGATCCTTGGAGGTGAACTTGACCAGGCGGCCGGTCATCAGACGCTTGTCCTCGCCCACACGCGTGCCGAGGATGAGCATGTACTCTTCGTTCTCCTCATCCCAAAGCACAAAGGGATCGCGCCAGTTGCGGTCATCGTAACCCTCCTGGGGCGGAAGCAGCGTCTCGGCGATGTTCTTCTCCCACTTGACGGCGTCGTCGCTCGTTGCATGAAGAAGAACCTGCTTCATCAAACGTGCGCGGACCTTATCGCGATTGCAACCAGTGTAGAGCGCATGGTACTTGTCGCCCACCTTAAACACCGTGCCGGCATAAATGTACTGGTCGACTTCCTCGTCGCCGCCGCGCTCAAGGCTCTCGCCAAAGTCCTTGTAGTTGACGAAATCCTTGGTCGTAGCGAGTGCCCAGCCAAACGGCTCTCCGAAAGGTTCGGGGTTACGCGTGTCACGCTGATGATAGAGATAGAACGTGCCGTCCTCGCCGTACGGCATGATGTCGCCTACCCAAATTCCCTCAGGCTGGTAATACACCTTGTGCATCCGAGACTTCCTTTCCACGACATACTAACTCGGTACAATGGCAAGATATGTCAATCGTTTTCATATGTCAAACGTTTTCACACCAATACGTCTTTTCGCAGTTCCAGTCGTCGGCAAACGGTTGACATATGCCGGTGAACGGTCATCAGAGGCGTTTGAGGAATTCTTTTGGCACGGGATGAACTATGCGGTTTTGCCCTCAATGAGTTCAACGGGGAGCTTGATATTCGATTCGGGATTATCGCCGTTAATAAGAGCGATGATGGATTGCGCCGCGAGCTCTCCGATGCGATCGATATCTTGACGTACGGTTGTTAAGTCAGGCATAAACGTCATAGTTCGGCGGGCACCATCCGCGCCCACGACCTTAATATCGTCTGGAGCGCTCAAGCCGCGCTGCTTCATCACGTTGAGACAGATGGCCGCCATCGTATCGTCTCCCGCAAAGATGCCGTCAATATCGGGGTTCTCATCGAGGATCTTCGCAACGACCGCGCCCTTTTCGTCGTCGGGCTTAACGAACTCAACCTCACGGACAAGCGCGGACAAACCGGCCTGCTCAACAACATCGAGGTAGGCATCGGTACGCTTATTGGCAGGCATGCGCATGCGGCTATTGCTGCGCAGGCACAGGATACGCCTGCAGCCGTCATCAATCAGACGGCGCGTGGCGAGCTCGCCAATGCCATAGCTGTCACTTGCAATCTGGACAGAGCCCTCGCCAAGATCGCAGTCGATACCAACCAGGCTCAAGCCCATCTCGGCATATGCCTCGGCACCGATATTGAGGGAGTTGACGATGACGCCGTCGACCATATTGCGGCGGAGCATGTCAATATAGGAACGCTCAAGATCGGGTCGATTGGCGCTGTTGCACAGCAACATCTTAAAGCCGTTTTCCGCTAACGTGCGCTCGACCGCCTGCACAACCTGAGCATGGAACGGGCTGCTCACAAAGGGAACGATCATACCGATAAGATTCAGGCGACCGTTGAGCATGGCACGGGCGATATCGTTGGGCGTATAGTTGATGCGCTCCATCGCGGCATGGACCTTATCGCGGGTTTCCTGGCTAATGTAGCCGCGATTATTAAGCACGCGAGATACCGTAGTAGGCGAAACCCCCGCCACCGCTGCAACTTCCTTGATGCCAGGCTTAGCCGTATCCTTAGAACGAGCACCCTCGCGAGCCATAGCACCCTCCCCCATCAACATGTCATACGTTTACATACGAACAAAGCATACCCCAACAACAGCGGGAAGACGGTAACAGCACAAGTAAGTAAACGACTCATCCAAATAATTAGGAGAGTTCCGCCTAAAGGGTGACTCCAAAGGACCCCACATGGCCGGTTTTGGGTTATTTCCCAAAACCGGCCCCAGTAATCCTACAGGAGTTGAACCCTTTAGAACTTGTCGTGGAAGGTACGCGCAATGACCTCGTCCTGCTGCTCCTTGGTGAGCGTGTGGAAGTTCACGGCATAGCCGGAAACGCGGATGGTCAGCTGCGGGTACTTCTCGGGGTGAGCCTGAGCGTCGAGCAGCGTCTCACGGTTGAAGACGTTGATGTTCAGGTGGTGGCCACCCTTCTCGGCGTAAGCGTCGAGCATGTGGACCAGGTTATCGGCCTGAGTCTCAGAAACTTCAGAAACCTTCATAATGTGTCTCCTTCGATCGATAGGCGCCGGCCGAAACCGGCGCACTAATCAGTAATCGTTATTGTTAGTATAGCACTAACAATAGTTACTCGCCCAGCTGATCAAGGTCGATATCGCCAAAGAACACCTGGTCCTCCTTGCCGAGCGCACTCGGGATGATAGAGAAGGTGTTGGAGATGCCGTCCTGAGCATCGCGGAACGGGAGCTTGGAAACCGAAGACAGCGAAGCGATGGCGCCGTGGCTATCGCGCTTGTGCATGGGGTTAGCACCCGGGGCGAACGGCTGGCCAGCCTTGCGGCCGTCGGGCGTGGAGCCGGTCTTCTTACCGTACACGACGTTGGAGGTAATGGTCAGAACCGAGGTCGTGGGCACGGAGTTGCGGTAGGTGTCGTTCATGCGGATGTACTCCATGAACTGGTGCACAACGTCGTGAGCGATCTGGTCGACGCGGTCGTCGTCGTTACCGTACTTGGGGAACTCGCCCTCGGTCTCAAAGTCGACGATGATGCCGTTCTCGTCACGGACGGGGTGGACCTTGGCGTACTTGATGGCAGACAGGGAGTCAGCCACGACGGAAAGGCCAGCGATGCCCGTAGCGAACCAGCGGTGCACGTGCTTGTCGTGCAGAGCCATCTGGATGCGCTCGTAGCAATACTTGTCGTGCATGTAGTGAATGATGTTCAGCGAGTTGACGTACACGCCAGCAAGCCACTTCATCATGTCGTTGTACTTGGCCACAACGTCGTCGTAATCGAGCGTATCGCCCTCGACGGCGCGATACTTGGGGCCGACCTGCTTCTTGGAGACCTCGTCAACACCGCCGTTGAGTGCGTACAGCAGGCACTTGGCCAGGTTGGCGCGAGCGCCGAAGAACTGCATCTCCTTGCCGATGCGCATGGAGGACACGCAGCAGGCAATGCCGTAGTCGTCGCCGTGATAAACGCGCATGAGGTCGTCGTTCTCGTACTGGATCGAGGAGCTGGCGACGGAAGTCTTGGCGCAGAACTTCTTGAAGTTCTCGGGCAGACGGGTCGACCACAGAACGGTCATGTTGGGCTCGGGGCTGGTGCCCATGTTCTCGAGCGTGTGCAGGTAGCGGTAGCTCATCTTGGTAACGAGCGTACGGCCGTCAACACCCATGCCGCCGATGGACTCGGTGACCCACTGCGGGTCGCCGGTAAACAGGGCCTGGTACTCGGGGGTACGGGCAAACTTGACCATGCGGAGCTTCATGATGAAGTGATCCACGAACTCCTGGATCTGCTCCTCGGTGAAGGTACCGTTGGCAAGGTCGCGCTCAGCATAGATGTCGATGAACGTAGAGGTACGGCCGATGGACATGGCGGCGCCGTTCTGCTCCTTGACGGCAGCAAGGTAGGCGAAGTACATCCACTGGATGGCCTCCTGCGTGTTGGTAGCAGGGTTGGAAATATCGAAACCATAGGTCTCGGCCATCATCTTGAGCTCGCCGAGGGCGCGGATCTGCTCCTGCAGCTCCTCGCGATCGCGGATGTTGTCGGCGGTCATGACCGTCGGAGTGGAAGCCTTCTGGGCCTCCTTGTCCTTGATCAGGTAGTCGACGCCGTACAGGGCAACACGACGGTAGTCGCCGATGATGCGGCCGCGGCCATAGCCATCGGGCAGACCGGTGATGATGTGAGCCGAGCGGCAAGCACGCATCTCGGGGGTGTAAACATCGAAGACGCCAGCGTTGTGGGTCTTGCGCTCGAAGGTGTAGCGCTCGACAACGTTCTCGTCGACCTTGTAGCCGTGCTGGCTGGCAGCCTGGCAAGCGATGCGGATACCACCGTTGACGTGCAGCGCGCGCTTGAGCGGCTTGTCGGTCTGGAGGCCAACAATGGTCTCCTTGTCGCGATGGGCATTATCGATGTAGCCAGCGGGGTGGCTCACGATACCCGTGACGGTCTTGGTGTCCATATCGAGGACACCACCCTGCTCGCGCTCCTTAAGCAGCAGGTCGAGAACCTCGCCCCACAGCTCCTTGGTACGCTCGGTCGGACCTACGAGGAACGACTCATCGCCCTCGTAGGGGGTGTAGTTCTTCTGGATGAAGTCTCGGACGTCAACCTCTCCCGTCCAGATACCTTCCTTGAAGCCTTCCCATGCCTCCTGCATTGTGTAACCACGCTCCTAGTTACGTGTAATGCGGCGCTCTCTCACACCGCTGCTTATTGAATTCTTGAATTTTCGGCTTGCACTACCGGCTTCTTCCGTTCTTCGCCACATGTTGGTGCAGGGAAAAACGTTTGTCCACCTTGGAACTGCAACCCAAAACCCAAGATTTCACCCGTTTGAGAAGGATAACATAGCCACCCCCTTCATCAGGGCTGTTATATGTTTCTTTTTTTATACCATTAGGGCGTTTTTAACAAATCCGCAGGAAATGCGAGCGCGAGCAACTACCGTTCACCGATTTGTTTGGTATTTTTCCTTGCCTTTGTACGACGTTCACTCTAGCTGTTATGCCAGCTTTAGCAGGATAAAGTGTCCCAGAGACCCTACAGAAACTGCAGGGCGGCCACGGAATTTCCCCCGGGGCCGCCCTGTGGCGTGGCTAGTTATTTAGCTTTGATTGCCGCTTGGCATTAGGCGGCTGCGGCGGCCTTGTCGGTCGTTGCCTTGCTGTGACCCTGGCCTTCAAAATGCTTGTAGCACCAGCTGGTGACCAGCGGGGTCAAAATAGCCGTCACGATTGCGCACGCTGCAACCTGTGCCGTAGCCGTCGCGAGCACGGCGCCACCGTACATGGCCCCGTTGACGCTTGCCATGGCAGCAGGCGTAGCCACATTAGCTCCGGCGCAGCTCGAAATGGCCGCACCTGCGACACCCGTACCGCCCGTGAGCTTATCGACCGCGATGACGGGAATTGCAAAGACCACCGAGCAGATCACGCCGAGCAGAATACCGGGAAGACCGCCATTAATGAGCTGGCCAAAGGTCATGGTCGAGCCCATGGCAAAGAAGACGAGCACGATGACGGCGGAAAGTGCCGGTGCCATCATCTTCTTAAAGCTGGGGAAGAGGTTGCCCAGAATAATGCCGACGACGATCGGCAGGATGGCACCCACGAGCGACCAGCCGATCGGAGCCTGGCCGGCAGCGCCGAGCACGATCATCGTGACCGGAGGGCCGACAACGAGCGTGGTGATTGCGACAGCGCCACGCTCGGCCTCATTGCCCATGGTGCCCATCAGGCCAGCGTACATAGCGTTGTTGGCGCCGGT
>USAY01000043.1 GCA_900552755.1 uncultured Collinsella sp. | reverse complement strand
ACCAGGTCGAGGACGGCAAGTCGGGCGTCAGCGATGCCTGCTCGGTCATCTTCCTGACGCACCGCGCACTCGAGAAGGACGTCCAGGCTGCCGCCGCCGAGCTTGCCAGTGTCGACTGCGTGGCCGAGGTCGCCAACGTCCTGCGTATCGAGGACGTCGAGGCCTGGACCGAAGGCGTCATGGCGAACTAGCCCAACGCTCGCCTAGCAATACGCGCCTTGAGGGGGCTCCCGTCCGATGTGGGACGGGAGCCCTTTTGTCACCTGCCCTAAGCACAACGGCAGAGCATATTTGCGCAAGCCGCTCATCGATAACGCGGGCTACCGTTCACCGATATGCAAACGCGGCCGATTCCGGCTACCGCTACGCTGTGCTGCGAATGTCCGCCCGCGATGAGAGGAAGCACCATGTTGCTCGAGGGCAAGAAAGCAATCATCACCGGAGGCACGCGCGGTATCGGCTATGCCATCGCCTGCCGTTTTATCGAGGAAGGCGCTGCCGTCACCGTCTTTGGCTCGCGCCAGGAGACTGCCGACGCGGCCGTTGAGAAGCTGGCAGCCGCCTATCCCGACACCAAGGTCTGGGGCCGCTCCTGCGACCTCACCTCGCTCGAAGCCGTGACTGAGGCCTTTACGCAGGCTGCAGCCGACATGGGCGGTCTCGATACGGTCGTCAACAACGCCGGAATCTCCCAGCGCTCGCCGCTGCTCAACTACACGGCCGAGGAGTTCGCCAAAGTTATGGACCTCAACGTCGTCGCCGTCTTTAACGGCCACCAGGCTGCCGCCAAGATCATGACCGAGGCCGGCCATGGCGGCACCATCACCACCACGAGCTCGATGGTCGCCAAGTATGGTCAGCCCTCCGGTGTCGGCTACCCCACGTCCAAGTTTGCCGTCAACGGCATGGTCCAGTCGCTCTCGCGCGAGCTCGCCCCCATGGGCATTCGCGTCAATGCCGTCGCACCCGGCGTGACCAAGACCGATATGGTCGCCAACCTGCCCGAAGAGGTCATCAAGCCCATCATCGCCACCATTCCGCTGGGTCGCATGGGCGAGCCCGAGGATGTCGCCAACGCCTTTGTTTTCCTGGCGAGCGACATGTCCTCCTACGTCACGGGCGCCGTGCTCCCCGTCGACGGAGCCGCCCGCTCCTAAAGGTCGCAAGCCACGACTTCGAACCTCAACGAGGCCCAACGCAAAAGGCGCGCTGTCTGCATCAACCGCAGGCAGCGCGCCTTCTATTATTTGAACGGAACCCGTATCCCGACATTCCTTGCTACTTGCCGTCGTCGTCCTGGGCTTCATCGCGCGCATAGAGTTCCAGCATGCGGCGACGGTATTCGCGCACGGCGAGCTTGGCGCGCTCCAGGCGACGGCGCTCGCGCGGGGTGAGCTTGCCGGGGTCGATCTCGTCGCCGTAAGTCTTATCGGCAAGCAGGTGCGCCGCGTCCACGATGCGGGCATCGATGTGGCCGCTCGCCGCCTCGGCGGAAAGACGCTCGGCAATCGTATCGAGCGTAGGCAGGCCCTCGAATACGCGACCATGACCATGCGAAGTCAGCAGCTCATGCTCGCGCGCGAGCAAGCTCGCTAGGTCGTGGTGGGCGCGCAGGATGTCGAGCGCATCGGATGGATGCTCGGCAACCTCTGCCACGGCGGCGACCGGCGCAGCATCGACCACGCGGTAGAAGAGCTGCGCGAGCAATGGCATCAAGAACACTGTGATGGCACCGGCGGCAACCATGACCGACGCAATATCTTGCGACAGCGCGCCCGCGTTGACGGCAACGCTTGTCACGGCAACGATGATCGGCAGGGCCGTGGTGCAGTACAGAGCCACGGTAATGCGGCCATACGCCGACACATCGCGCGTCGCAGGACAAATGCTCATAGAGATAAGAATGGGCACGGCACGAATAATCAGCAACGCCACGATAAAGCCCGCAAGCAAGCCCGGGCGCGACGCCACGGCCGTCAGGTCGATCTTTGCGCCCGATACGGTAAAGAACACCGGAATCAAAAAGCCGTAGGCCAGGCCATCGAGCTTGGTCTCGAGCGTATGGTTACCCTCGGGGATGATGTAGCGCAGGACAAAGCCGGCGGCAAAAGAACCCAACACGATGTCGAGATCAAAGACGGCCGAGAACGCCACGAGTGTGACCAGGATGAGCACCGTCAGGCGCACGAAGGTCTGCGACGTGGTATCGGCGCGCTCCTCGACAAACGCAAAGAAACGGCTGCCGACGCGCTTGGAGCGGCTCGGGACCACGGCAAGCAACACGCAAACCACCGCAAACAAGCCAAGGATTACGAGCGTTTGGATGCCAGTGCGGGCAGACAGCAGCACCGACATGGCGAGCACGGGACCGAGCTCTCCCCACGTGCCATAGGCAAGGATGGAGTCGCCCACACGCGTGCCAGTGAGCGAGCGCTCACGCATGATGGGTACGAGCGTGCCGAGCGCCGTGGAAGTGAGGGCAAGCGTCACGGCGATACCGTCGAAATGACTGACCGAGAACCACGGGGTAAAGCGCACAGCAAGCCAGGCGATACCAAACGTGACGACCCACGTCGCCAAGCCGTAGCGGCCCTCGACGCCCGTGATGCTCTTGGGATCGATCTCAAAGCCGGCAAGCAGGAACAAAAAGGCCAGACCGAGCTCGGACACCAGCGAGACCTCGGCATCTACATGGATGACGCCGAGCATATGGGGTCCCAGCACCGCGCCGAGCACGAGCAAAAAGACCGTCTCGGGAATGGGCTTTCTGGGAATCGCCGAGGCGATGAAGGGGCTTGCAAAGGCCACGAGTGCGATGATGGCGAGCGAAACGAATGCCATGTGATGCCTTTCTCTTGTTTGAGCCCCACTGTAGCACCCTCGCCGTCCTCAACGCGCCGCGAGCTGTCGTATCATAGTGAGGTTTACAAACATGTGGCTCAAGGCGACCGCGAGGCTTGCCCCGTAAACCGACCGCTGCCACATACCGTACCGTACGCCCAACCGATCAGGAAGGCAGGAACCAATGGTCTCTCGTATCTACGTGGAGAAGAAACCCGGGTTCGACGTCGAGGCTCAGCAGCTCAAGGGCGAGCTGACCGAGATTCTCGGCATTCAGGGCATCGAGGCCCTGAGGATCATCAACCGCTACGACGTCGAGGGCATCGACGAGGAGCTCTTCCGCTCCTGCGTGCCGACCGTCTTTAGCGAGCCCCAGGTCGATGTGACCTATGACGAGCTCCCCGCAAGCGATGGCGCCGTCTTTGCCGTCGAATTCCTGCCTGGCCAGTTTGACCAGCGCGCCGACTCCGCCAGCGAGTGCGTGCAGCTCATCAGCCAGGGCGAGCGCCCCGCCGTGCGCTCCGCCAAGGTCTACATGATTTCGGGCGACTTGGACGAGGCTGCCATCGAGGCCATCAAGCACTACGTGGTGAACCCCGTCGAGGCCCGTATCGCCTCGCTCGATCTGCCCGAGACGCTGCACATGGAGACCCCCGAGCCCCAGCCCGTCGAGGTGCTCGACGGCTTCCGCGAGCTCGATGAGGCCGGCCTTGCCGCCTTAATCGCCGAGCGCGGCCTTGCCATGGACGAAGCAGACATCGCCTTCTGCCAGCAGTACTTCCGCGATGAGGATCGCGACCCCACCATCACCGAGATCCGCGTGATCGATACCTACTGGTCCGACCACTGCCGCCACACCACCTTCGGCACCGTCCTGGACGACGTGACGATCGACGACGCCGTGGTGCAGCAGGCCTTCGACCGCTACATGGAGATGCGCCACGAGCTCGGTCGCGACGCCAAGCCCGTCTGCCTCATGGACATGGGCACCATCGGCGCCAAGTACCTTAAGAAGACCGGCGTCATGACCGATGTCGACGAGTCCGAAGAGATCAACGCCTGCACCGTCAAGGTGAAGGTCGATGTCGACGGCGAGGAGCAGGACTGGCTGTTCCTGTTTAAGAACGAGACCCACAACCACCCGACCGAGATCGAGCCCTTCGGCGGTGCCGCCACCTGCGTGGGCGGCGCCATCCGCGACCCGCTCTCGGGCCGTAGCTACGTGTACCAGGCCATGCGCGTCACCGGCGCCGGCGACCCCACCGTCCCCGTTTCCGAGACGCTCGAGGGCAAGCTGCCGCAGCGCAAGCTCGTGACCACCGCTGCCGCCGGCTACTCCAGCTACGGCAACCAGATCGGCCTTGCCACTGGCCAGGTCAACGAGCTCTATCACCCCGGCTACGTGGCCAAGCGCATGGAAGTCGGCGCCGTCGTGGGCGCCACCCCGGCCAACCACGTGCGCCGCGAGTGCCCCGCCCCCACCGACAAGATCATCCTGCTGGGCGGCCGTACCGGCCGTGACGGCATCGGCGGTGCCACCGGCTCCTCCAAGACCCAGAACACCGAGTCCATCGAGACCTCGGGCGCCGAGGTCCAGAAGGGCAACGCCCCGGTCGAGCGTAAGCTGCAGCGCCTGTTCCGCCGCGGCGACGCCTGCCGCCTGATCAAGCGCTGCAACGACTTTGGCGCCGGCGGCGTCTCGGTCGCCGTGGGCGAGCTTGCCGACGGCCTGTATGTCGACCTGGACACCGTGACCAAGAAGTACGACGGCCTGGACGGCACCGAGCTCGCCATCTCCGAGTCCCAGGAGCGCATGGCCTGCGCCGTCGCCGACGGTGACGTCGAGGAGTTCATGGGCTACGCCGCCGAGGAGAACCTGGAGGCGACCGTTATCGCCGAGGTTACCGCCGAGCCGCGCATGCGCATGGCATGGAACGGTGTTGCCATCGTCGACCTGTCCCGCGAGTTCCTCAACTCCAACGGTGCGCCCAAGCACCAGGTCGCCCACGTGTGCGCCCGCAGCGTGTGGCAGCCCAGCTGGGCCGGCACCACGCTTGCCGAGCGCATGACCTCGCTCGTCACCGACCTCAACGTCGCCTCCAACAAGGGCCTGTCCGAGCGCTTCGACTCCACCATCGGCGCCGCGACCGTGCTCATGCCCTTTGGCGGCAAGACGCAGCTCACCCCGAGCTCGGCCATGGTCGCCAAGTTCCCCGTGGACGGCGAGACCACCACGGCGAGCGCCATGGCATGGGGCTTCAACCCCTACCTGATGGAAGCCGACCAGTTTGCGGGCGCCTACCTGTCCGTGGTCGAGTCCATCGCCAAGCTCGTGGCCGCAGGCTTTGAGCACAAGCGCGCCTACCTCTCCTTCCAGGAGTACTTCGAGCGCCTGCGCACCGAGGCCGAGCGCTGGGGCAAGCCCATGGCGGCCGTCCTGGGTGCCCTCATGGCTCAGGTCGACCTTGGCGCCGGTGCCATCGGCGGCAAGGATTCCATGAGCGGCTCGTTTGAGGACGAGGCCGGCGAGCTCAACGTTCCGCCGACCCTGATCAGCTTCGCTGTGGCCGTGGGCAAGGCGGCCCGCGCCGTCTCCCCCGAGTTCAAGGGCCTGACGCACCGCGTCGTCCGTATCGCCCCCGCCACCTACGGCGAGGACTACCGACCCGACGCCCAGCAGCTGCTCGCAGCGTTCGACGCCGTCGAGGCGCTCACCGGCACCGGTGACGCCCTGGCCATCTCCACGCCCGGCTACGGCTGCGGCGCCGAGAGCCTCTTTAAGATGTGCGTCGGCAACCAGATCGGTATCGAGCTTGCCGAGGATGTGGACGTGGAGAGCCTCTTCACCCCGCTCTACGGCAGCTTTATCGTCGAGCTCGCCGAGAACGCCGAGCTGCCCGAAGTCGCCGACGGCGTTGTCGTCGAGCCCCTGGGCACCACCGTCGAGGGCTATGTCATCGACACCGGCTCCGAGGTCATCGAGCTCTCCGAGCTCCAGGAGGCCTGGGAGAGCGGCATCGAGAGCGTCTTTGCCTACCGCAGCGCCGGCGAGACCGTCGAGGTCGAAACCATCGACTTCCGCGCCAAGGATATCCATGTGTACGGCGGCGCCAAGATCGCCCGCCCGCGCGTGATCATCCCCGTGTTCCCCGGCAACAACTGCGAGTACGACAGCGCCCGCGCCTTCCGCGCCGCCGGTGCCGAGGCCGACACCTTCGTGATCAACAACCTCACGCCCGAGGCCGTCGCCGAGAGCACCCACGAGCTCGCCCGCCGCATTCGCCAGAGCCAGATCGTCATGATCCCCGGCGGCTTCTCGGGCGGCGACGAGCCCGACGGCTCCGCCAAGTTCATCACGGCGTTCTTCCGCGCCCCCGAGGTCACCGAGGCCGTCCGCGACCTGCTCAAGGCCCGCGATGGCTTGATGCTGGGCATCTGCAACGGCTTCCAGGCCCTGGTCAAGCTCGGCCTGGTGCCCTACGGTGATATCGTCGACGCCACGCCCGATGCGCCCACGCTGACGTTCAACACCATCGGCCGCCACCAGAGCCGTCTGGTGCGCACCCGCATCTCGTCCAACCTGTCCCCGTGGTTGTCGCAGTGCAGCCTCGACGACCCCTACACCGTCGCCATCAGCCACGGCGAGGGCCGCTTTGTCGCCAACGACGAGGTGCTCGCCCAGCTCATCGCCAACGGCCAGGTCGCCACGCAGTACGTGGGCGAGGACGGCAAGCCGAGCATGGATCTTTCCGTCAACCCCAACGGCTCCGCACTGACCATCGAGGGCATCACGAGCCCCGACGGCCGCGTCCTGGGCAAGATGGGCCACGCCGAGCGTCGCGGCGACAACCTGTACCGCAACGTGCCCGAGCATGTCCCCGGCGATAAGTTCATGCCGATCTTTGAGAGTGGCGTGGCCTACTTCGCCTAAACCTTTCCCATCGGGTACAATCCCTTCGGGTAACAACACCCGCCACCGACACATCCGGTGGCGGGTTCTTTTTTTGCTTCGCGCATGTAGGAAGGACATCATGGAAAGCCGCAAGCCGTATCTCGCCACCCTGCCCGGACTCATCCTGGGCTGTCTTGTTTGCTGTGCACTCTGGGGATCGGCCTTTCCCTGCATCAAGATCGGCTACGCACTCTTTGGTATCCCGGCGCACGATAGCGCTTCGCAGCTGCTCTTTGCAGGTTTACGCTTTACGCTTGCCGGCGTCCTGGTTATCGTTGGGATGAGCGCGGCCCAACGCCGCCCCCTCGTACCGCAAGCGCGCGACATCAAGCCCATCTTTGTCTTGTCGCTCTTCCAGACTATCGGGCAGTACTTCTTTTTCTACCTGGGACTCTCGCGCGCCAGTGCCATGTCGAGCTCCATCATCGAGGCCAGCGCCAACTTCCTCGCAATCCTCTTTGCCGCCCTGGCATTTCGCACCGAGAAGCTCAATACGGCCAAGGTGCTTGGCTGCGTGTTGGGCTTTGCCGGCGTCGCGCTTGTCAACCTTTCGGGCGCAGATGGCACCTTTGGCTTCACGCTCGATGGCGAGGGCTTTATCCTAGCCTCCACTGTCGCGGGCGCTCTTTCGACCTGCCTGATCGGCATCTTCTCGCGCAAGCACGACGGTGTTTTGCTTGCCGGCTGGCAGTTTTTAGTCGGCGGCCTGGTCCTCACCGCCATCGGCTTTTTGATGGGCGGCACATTGTCCCCCACCGAAGTCGCCCCCGCCATCGCGCTCATCATCTACATGGCGCTTATCTCCGCCGTCGCGTACTCGCTGTGGTCCCGCCTGCTCGCCGTCAACCCCGTCAGCCGCGTGTCGGTCTTTGGCTTTATGAACCCGGTCTTTGGCGTGCTGTTGAGCGCACTGCTGCTCGGCGAGGGCGCTGGCACGAGCCCCGTTACCGTCATCGTTGCCCTGTTGTTGGTCTGCGGCGGCATCATCATCGTCAACAAACCCAAAAAAGCCTAGCGAGCTCACCTTTTTAGGGAGGGCGTTTGCACACTTTAGCTTAATGGAATACATCGATGAGCTGAGGGCCGCCACGCACGCAAGCGTGCGACCCTTTTCCTAGCGTATCTGGATGCCGGCTTTCTTTTTCTCGGCCTTGACGCGGTAGAGCTCCGCATCGGCAGCGCGAAGTAAGTCTTGCCAGGTATCAACACTATCGCCGACCCGCGCGCAACCGATGGACATCCGCAATGCATACGGCACCTCGGCATGCGCGAGCTCGTCGTTGATTGTCGCGCACAGATGCATGATATCCTGTTCCGCCGCTGCCTTTTGGAGCACCACGAACTCATCGCCACCATAACGCGCGATAAAGCCACCAGACGCCGAGCAGACCTCTTTGAGCGCAGCGGATATTACCTGAAGAGCATGGTCGCCCTCCACATGTCCATAGCGATCGTTAATCTGCTTAAAGCCGTCAGCGTCCATCATAAGCAGATATACATCTTCGGCCTGATCCACATTTGAAAAGAGCGACAGCATATAGGTCTCAAAACGGTTGCGGTTGTTGAGTCCAGTCAACGGGTCAGTCGAGATCAGTTACTCCTGGCAGATGATATAGAGCAGCAACATGCTAATCATTATGCCGACACAAAGGCCAGGCACCGAGTATACGATCTGAAAGGTACCGCCCACCAGAGCGGGAACCGCAAAAAAGGCGAGGGTGCGATAAATGGCCTTCTTTTGCAGGCTTTCGACTTTTCGAGCCTGAATAAAGGCATGCAAGGACGTATATATGACGTAGCAGTAGCTAACGATAGGCTGAATCATATAAGCTGCACCGCGACGATATACGCCCTGCGCATCGATATAGAAAAGAGCGTGTGTCCAGTAGCTGGTAAATGCCAGGGCGACCACTACCGCCGTAGGCAATGCCACGAGTGCCATCCTGTAGCGCGTGGCCAGGAATCGCGAGCCCTGCATCGTCTCGGAATAGAAGAACCAAATGAGGCACGCGATGGCGAACAGCGAAAACGAAACCGCGTTGGAAACCCAGTTGGCTGTAATGCCCACAGGAGTGCTCACGCCGTCCGAGAGCGTCCAAATCATATCGAAGAAAATGTAGGCGGCAGAGGTGTAGCCGAGCATGCTAAACAATAGCTGCTGGGTGCTCGAGAACAAGGAGCGGCGACTTCGCGCGGCAAGCCCGATAAGAATAATCATGCACAGCATAAATATCTCGATCTTGAGTGCCTTAACCACCAGGCTCCATCCCCTCTATATCCAAGTGGCCAAAATCGCCCGAGACACACTCGGACAGCAAACACCCCTTACTCCCAGGGGTAAAGGGAATAATAGCAGAGCGTCCGAATGACACTGAATAACAGATGCCGTTCGGACGCTCAGATGGCGTGAATTGCACGCGCCATTTCATTGACTCGAAGAGACGATTACTCGCCGTCGATATCGGTCGCGACAGCCTCCTCGATAGCCTCGACGCCGGCAACCGACAGGTCCTCCTTGCCCTGGCAGAACTTCTTGTCGACCCAGCCGGTCAGGATCGGGGCCATGATCGCCGTGATGATAACGGCAGTGGCGATCTGGGCGTACGCCGTAGGCGCAAGCTCGGCATAGCGCGGAGCGACCTCGGCGAGAGCGGCCGGGGTGGTCATGGCCGTACCGGCGATGGTGGAGCAGGCAACGGCAGCCTTGCCGTTGCCGCCGCACAGGCGCTCAAAGACAAAGGTGATAGGACCGACGATAAAGAGCGTGATGAGGCCCAGCAGGATGCCCGAGATGCCGCCGGTGATGAAGCTCGACAGGCTCATGGACGCACCGAGCTGAAAACCGATGACGGCAATTGCGGGATTGGCGCCAGGAACCAGCAGGTTCTTGATGAACGGGAACAGGTTGCCCAGGACCATGCCGATAACGAGCGACAGGATAGAACCGACGATAGTGCCCAGTGGGATGTTAGCGAGACCCGAGACACCGAGGATGATCATCGTAACGGCGGGACCGGCCGTAAAGAAGAGGATGCCCACGGCGCCTTGCTCAGACTCGTCGCCGAACTCACCCATGATGCCCGTATAGAGTGCCATGTTGCAGAACGTGATGCCGCCGATGATAGACACGGAGCTCAAACCCAGGAAGTTGTCGTTAAAGAAATACGCCACGCCCAAGCCGAGAGCCGCCGCTACGACGAGCTTGGGGATCAGCACGACGATACCGGTCTTGATGGCACCCGGCGTGGACTTAAAGCTGATGCCGGCGCCCACAAACAGCAGGATCGCGGCGACGATGGTATTGGAGCCACCGCGGCAGGCAGCCGTAAAGAAGCCGCCGATCTCAAAAACCTGCGGGCAGAAGGTGTTGAGCAAAAGGCCGACGATCATCGGATAGATCATGATGTCACCCGGGATGCGCGGGACCTTGAATTTCTTTTGCTCGTTGGCGGTTGCTTCCTGTGCCATGAAACCCCCATTTCCGCTGACGGGGAACAAAAGCCCACGTCATGCTTTGCTACGGTAAAGTTTGACCATGGTACCAGAAGAAGCAGACCAGTTCGATGAGAAATTCGATTCGTTAGGCCAAGACGGCAAGCGCGCCTTGCTCTTACACGAGGCTCAAGGCGATATAGAGCACGATGCCCGAAACGCAGCACCACAACATCGATTTTGTCTTTATCGCCATCACCACGACGCCGGCGGCCGCGATCCAAGGAACCACGCCCGGCCACAGCCCCGCATCGAAGGCCCCAGGGTTTACCAAGTCGTTGGCGACCAGCGCAGCAAAGGCGGCCGGCGGAATGTAGCCCAAGGCCTCGGTAACGCGGGGCGACAGCGTTCGTCCACGCAAGGCAAACGCCGGGGCGATGCGGAAGAACGCGATGGCCGCCCACGACGACAGCCACAGGACCAAAAACTCATTAACGGGCATCGCGGGCACCACTTCCATCCGTAAGGGCATCGCACGCGAGCGCCACGGCAACACCGACGAGCACGCTCACCGGCACGGCGACATTCGTCCACCCCAAAAACTTGCATATGGCGACGGACACTGCAGCCAAAACGGCGGCTACGATATTGCCGCGCGACAGTTGCTGCGAACAGAGCAAGCAGATAAAGAGCGAAGTGCAGACAAAACCCGCAATAGCGGTGGGAACATCGATGACGGCGCCGACAACGGCGCCCATCGTGCACGAGACGCCCCACGTTGCGATGAGGACCACGTTGAGCGCAAAGGACTCGCGCGGACCCCAGTCATCCCCCTCAACCAGCTTAGCCAACGAGATGCCGTATGCCTCCTCGGTGAGCGTCGCGGCAACCGCCAGCGTTTGGCGCTTCGAGGCGCCCGTCAGATGCGGTGCGATCGATGCCGAATAAAGTGCAAAGCGCGAGGAGATGGCGGCGACGGAGGCGACGATCGATGCCGCCGGCACGCCCGCCAGCCACAGGTTGCAGATCATGAACTGCCCGCTGCCTGTCACGAACGTGCTACTCAGGGCAAAGACCATCCAGGGCTCCATCCCCGTCTGCGCCATAATCATTCCGCACGGCGCGCCTATCGCAACATAGGTAAGCATCACCGGCCAGACAGTTTTAACGATTTTGAACACCATAACGTTCCTTATCCCGACAAGACATCCGAGCCGCATGCAACGATGCGGCAGATTTATCGTCCGGCGGCAACCGGGTTCACCTACAATTGCCACCGGATCGAAGGACACAACTTTTTAGGAAGTCATTATGACAGCTATCGATCGAACGCGGGCAGCCAGGGCCTTCAAGACCTATACCGATGCCTACGATGCCACCAATCCGCGCATCGCACTCAAAATCGAGCACACCTATCACGTGGCGGAAGCGTGCGATGCCGTGGCGCGCGAGCAGAACTGGTCGACAGAGGATATTGACCTGGCCTGGCTTTGCGGCCTGCTGCACGATATGGGCCGCTTTGAGCAGCTGCGACGCTGGGACACCTTTAAAGATGCCGAGAGCATGAGCCATGCAGCGTTGGGCGTCGAGGTCCTCTTTGGCGAGAATCCCGCCGATGCACCAGCCGCAACGAGCATCCGCAATTTTATTGAGGCCGACGAGAACGACGAGCTCATTCGCGCGAGCATTGCCTATCACAGCGATTTCCGCCTACCCGCGCAGCTCGATAAGCGCACCCAGAGCTTCTGCGACATCGTGCGCGACGGCGACAAGATCGACATAATGCGCACCATCGCTGACAGTACCGTCGACACCATCCTCAAAGTGAATGAGGACACGTTTCTTTCCAGTGGCTTCTCGGCGCCGACGCTCGCCGCCTTTGACGAGCGCCGGTGCGTCGCACGCGATGAGCGCGAGGAGCCGGCAGACTTCCTGGTAGGGCTCATCTGCTTTATGTTTGAACTTGTCTATCCCGCAAGCCGCGCGCTGGCGCGCGAGCAGGGCGATATCTACCGCCTGCTCGACGCACCCTTTGGCATTAAACGGCCCTTTACCGATCCCGCCACACAGGCGACCTGGGAGCGCCTCAAAGGCGAGATGCGCACCTGGCTGGCAGGCGCCTAGCGCTTAAGCTGAGCCAGCAGCTCTTCGACAACCTCAACGGCATCACCGACGACCTTATACTGGGCGGCGCCAAAGATGGGAGCATCCGGGTCCTCGTTAATGGCGATAATGCACTCCGCCCCGCCAATGCCGGCGAGATGCTGGATAGCGCCCGAGACACCGATGCTCACGAGGAGCTTCGGCGAGACCGATACGCCCGTCTGACCGATCTGATGGCGATACTCCAGCCAGCCGGCCTCCACAACGGGTCGCGTGCAGCCGAGCTCGGCGCCCAGGGCGTCGGCGAGCTTTCGCATCAGAGGCAGGTTCTTCTTGGAGCCGATGCCGCGACCCACCACGACAAGACGCTCGGCATCGGCAATCGAAGCCTGCTGTCCCCACTCCTCGGCGGGGATCGAGATTTCGACGCGGGCCTTAACGCCATCTGCCAGTAATACCTGGACAATCGCGCCGGAGCGGCTGTAGTCAAAGTCGGGCGCCTTAAAGATGCCGGGACGCACCGTTGCCATCTGGGGACGGTGATTGGGACAAACGATGGTAGCCATCAGGTTGCCGCCAAACGCCGGGCGCGTCTGCTGCAACAGGCCCGTCTCCGTATCCATCGAAAGCACGGTGCAGTCGGCCGTAAGGCCCGTCTGCAAGCGCACGGCAACGCCGGGAGCCAACTCGCGCCCAAAAGCGGTCGCGCCGTACAGAATGGCCTCGGGCTTGCGCTCGGCCACCAAATCGCAGATCAGGCGGGCGTAGACCTCCGCGTCGTTTTGGCGCAGGCGCTCGTCGCGACAGACCATAACTTCGTCTGCACCGGCACAGACCAGATGCTCCAGCTCCCCAAGTGAGCTCTCGGGACCCATGCCGACCAGCGCCACCAGACGGCAGCCACGGGCATTGGCAAGCTCGCGTCCCTTGCCCATGAGCTCATAGGCCACAGGGGCTACGGTGTCATGCTCGTCAGTCTGCACAAATACCCAAATGTCTTGGTATGCGTCGAGATCGACTGCGTCAGTGGCCTCATCGCGTTCAATCGAGATAGCGCTGACCGGACAGGCGTCGACGCAGCCGCCGCACAGGATGCAGCCGTCGGTTACGCGGGCGCAGCGGTTGGGGCGCTCAGCCTCCACCACAATGCCACCCGAGGCACAGGCGCGGACACAGCGACCGCAGCCGATGCAGGCTTCGCTATCGATAATCAGTCCGCTCATCTATGCCATCCCCTCGATAATCTTGGCAAGCTTTGCCGCCTGCTCGGTCGGTGTGCCCTCAACGGCTTCACACGTTTGATCGCGGTCAGGCACAAACGAGCGCACGACCTGCGTCGGCGAGCCGGCAAGGCCGCAGCGCGCGGGGTCGGCATGCACGTCGGCAGCGCTGACCACGCGCACGTCCGCCTCCTCTGCCGCACGAATACCGGCAATGCTCGGCATACGCAGCTGGCCGATCTCCTTGGCGGTCGTCATCGCACACGGCATCTCAAGATAGACCGTCTCTTCGCCGGCATCGCATCCGTGAACGAGCGCCAGCGAACCGCACGTCGTAAAGCCCGCGCTCTGCACGCAGCTCACGTCGGTCACGCAGGGAATCTCGAAGGCGCCGGCAAGCTCGGGACCAATCTGGGCCGTATCGCCGTCCACCGCCATCTTGCCGC
>USAY01000042.1 GCA_900552755.1 uncultured Collinsella sp. | reverse complement strand
CGTCGCGGCGGCGAGGGTCGCGGTGAGCGTACTGCCCGTGGCGGTGAGTCCCGTGGCGGCAAGCGCTTTGAAGAGCGCGGTAGCCGCGGCGGCGAGCGTCGCGAGGGTGCTCGCGGCAATGGCGGCCGCGGCGGCGCTGGTCGTTCTAACGAGTCGCGTGATCGTCGTGACCCGCGTGCCAGCCGCGATCGCCGCGATGACTGGCGCAACTACGACGATACCCGCGAAGAGCGTCGCGGCGGCTATCGTGGTGGTCGTGGCGGCAACCAGGCCGGCTCCCGTGGCGGCCGTGCCGGCGGTCGCGATAACCGTGGCAGCTACGGCAACAGCCGTGGCGGCAAGCGAGGTGGCAGCTCCCGTCGCCCCGGCGACGGCGGCGGCAAGCGCAAGTAAGATGCGCATCGCGCGCTAGCGTGAGACAAGCTAAGGGCCCGAGCAAACAACGCTCGGGCCCTTTTGTTTGCCGTGTCCATCGCTAATTCAAACGTGATGTTCTCGGGAATGCATCTGGGGGATGCCGAGGACCTATTTTCTGCCATGCAGCAATGGGTCCCATGGGGTGCGCCGTGCATTTTTTGGAGTATTCTGCAGTTCGAGTTGTCTGCATATGATTCG
Organism: uncultured Collinsella sp.; assembly: GCA_900552755.1. Taxonomy (GTDB): domain Bacteria; phylum Actinomycetota; class Coriobacteriia; order Coriobacteriales; family Coriobacteriaceae; genus Collinsella. The sequence goes on along the minus strand of USAY01000042.1, from coordinate 13,541 downwards.
ACGTCGCCAACGGTGGCCTTCGGATATCCCTAGCGAGCGTTCCGAGTCAGATTTCGCCGTTTTCCGGAGCAGGGGCGCGTCATTCTCGCCATGTCGGGACTTAGAATGATACGGCGCCCTACAGTTTTGCCCACCCGCGGCGGTGCTGACGCGGTCACGTTGCAGAATACTCCGTTTTTTGCACGTGCCGGGATGGGGTACCTCAGGAGAACGCGGCGGTATCCAGTAAGTATATGCAATCTGTACCGTAATTTATACAAAACGAAGAGGCAGACAGCGTAGGGTGGGTGCATTGGGGTGCTTGGTGCACCAAAACGGGGATCCCATGCGCCGTATACTCTGGCTGGATGTGAAAGCGGCTTGACGCGTTGCCAGGCGTAGGGGAGGGTGCCTCGATGAGCGTATTCGAAATTGTGTTTAGTCCGACGGGTGGAACGCGGAAGGTGTCTGGCCTTGTGGCCGGGGCACTGGGCAAGAATACCGTTACCGTCGATCTGGCCGATAGCGGGCTAGATTTCAGCGCTGTCTCGATGACTGAGGACGACGTGGCCGTAATCTCTGTGCCGGCGTATGCCGGTAGAATCCCGGCTGTGGTGGCTGACCGGTTGGGCATGGTGCGCGGCAACGGGGCTCGGGCTGTTTTGGTTTGCGTATACGGAAACCGCGCGTTTGAGGACACGCTCGTAGAGCTGGAGGACGTTGCGAAGCGCGCCGTATTTAGGGTTGTTGCAGCGGTTTCTGCTATTGCTGAGCATTCCGTTGCTCGTCAGTTTGCTGCTGGGCGACCGGATGCGCAGGATGCGGCGCAGCTCGCAGAGTTTGCGCAGCAAATTCAGCAAAAGCTGTTGGCTGAGGATGCGTCCGGGCCCTCTATCCCCGGCAATCGTCCTTATAAACAAGCCGGAGGTCACCGCATGGCACCCGAGGCAACAGAGGATTGTGTCTCCTGCGGTGCATGCGCCGCGGCGTGCCCCGTTTGCGCTATCGACAAGAGTGACCCCAAACGAGCAGCTGGCGAGGCGTGCATCTCCTGCATGCGCTGCATCGCCGTATGTCCGCGAGGTGCTCGCAAGCTTGATTCCAACAAACTATCCGCTGTTTCCCAGATGCTGAGCAAGGTTTGCGTCGCGCGGAAGGAATGCGAGCTCTTCATCTAGCGCAAGTGAGATTGGTGCAAACAAACCTGGCCCTTTTGCACCAAAAACGATCCGTTTTCCTCCGTTCCCAAGGGATCATGTGATCCGAAGGGGACGGAGGAAAACGGATCAAAAAGGAAAAATAGTAAGGCGCTCTTTTTCACATTGAATATTGCAATTTGGTAACGCGTTTTATCAAATATGGCATTTATCTGCGGTAATGTTCTATTTCACCGCTGAGGGTGACATTTTATACCGCCTGCCGAACCGTATGGAGACCTCTCAACTTTTTAGGTCAGTGTTGTGCGTGTAGCAATTTCGCCCGGCCTCGCCTCCGGGCTGCCATGTGAGAGGGGATCTTATGGCTCGACTGCACGTAATGGAACGCAGCCACGCTCAGGCCGTCATGGACGACCTGCACGATGCGCTCGGACGTCGTCTGGCGGTGAGTTCGCTCGCCCCGTGTCCCGTTGAGTTTACGGCAGCGCTCGTCAACCTGTGCTCCACCCAGAGCTGCGGCAAGTGCACGCCCTGCCGCGTGGGCCTGAGCGCGCTGAGCGATCTGCTCGCCGATGTGCTCGAGGGCCGCGCCGACGAGTCCACGCTCAATCTGATCGAGCGCACCGCCCGCACCATCTATCTTTCGAGCGATTGCGCCATCGGTTACGAGGCCGGCGCCATGGCGCTTACGGCTATCCGCGGTTTCCGTGACGATTTTGAGCACCACATCCGCGAGCACTCCTGTGGCTTTGACCGCGAGGCCCGCGTCCCGTGCGTCTCGGGCTGTCCGGCGCATGTCGACATTCCCGGTTACATTTCGCTCGTCGAGGCCGGCCGCTATGCCGATGCCGTCAAGGTCATCCGCAAGAATAACCCGCTGCCGCTCGTTTGCGGCCTGGTGTGCGAGCATCCCTGCGAGATGCATTGCCGCCGTGGCATGGTCGACGACCCCATGAACATCCTCGCCCTCAAGCGTTTTGCCGTTGAGCACAGTGACCTCAACGACCACAAGCCGCATGTAGTGGACAACACCGGTAAGCGCGTCTCCGTGATCGGCGGCGGCCCGGCTGGCCTTTCCTGTGCCTACTACCTGACCGTGATGGGCCACAAGGTGACCATTTTTGAGCAGCGCCACCACTTGGGCGGCATGCTGCGCTACGGCATCCCCAGCTATCGTCTGCCGCGCGAGCGCCTGCAGGCCGAGATCGACTGGATCTTGAGCGCCGGCATCGACGTTGAGCTCGATCACTCCGTGAACGGCGAGGAGCTCGCTCGCCTGCGCGACGAGTTCGATGCCGTCTACCTGGCCATCGGTGCCCATAGCGACAAGAAGCTCGGCCTTCCGGGTGAAGAGGCGCCCGGCGTGGAGTCGGCCGTCAAGATGCTGCGTGCCATCGGTGATGACGAGCTGCCCGACCTAAGCGGCCAGCGCGTGTGCGTCATCGGCGGCGGCAACGTTGCCATGGACGTGGCACGCTCTGCCGTGCGCTGCGGTGCCGAAAAGGTAAGCATCGTCTACCGCCGTCGCATCTGCGATATGACGGCCCAGGATGCCGAGATCGCCGGTGCCCAGGCCGAGGGCTGCGAAGTGCTGGAGCTGACAGCCCCGCTCGCCATCGAGACGGGCGAGGACGGTCGCGTGAACGGCCTGCGCGTGCAGCCGCAGATTATCGGCGAGCCCCGCCGCGGTCGTCCGGCTCCGCGTGCCGCCGCCACGCCCGAGCACGTCATCCCCTGCGAGCGCGTGTTCGTCGCCATTGGCCAGGACATCGATTCCAAGCCGTTTGAGGAGATGGGCATTGCCTGCAAGTGGGGCTGCGTCGTCACCGATTCGGATGGCGCCGTGCCCAACTTCGATGGCCTCTTTAGCGGCGGCGACTGCCAGACCGGCCCCGCTACCGTCATCCGCGCCATCAATGCCGGCCGCGTGGCTTCGGCAAACATCGACCGCTATCTGGGCTTCGACCACAAGATCAAGCTCGACGTGGAGCTGCCGACCGTCCAGTTTAAGGGCAAGCACGAGTGCGGCCGCTGCGAGCTGGGCGAGCGCGAGGCCGGCGAGCGCATTCACGATTGGAATCTGGTCGAGCAGGGTCTCACCGAGGAGGAGGCGCGCCAGGAGGCGAGCCGCTGCCTGCGCTGCGACCACTTTGGCTTTGGCGCGTTCCGCGGAGGGAGGAACCTGGAATGGTAGAGCCCAACAAAACCACCGTCAGCGACAACACCGAAAACGGAGCGCACAATATGGTCAAGCTTACTATCGATAATTGCGAGGTCGTGGTTCCCGAGCACACCACGATCCTGGACGCAGCCAAGTCCGTCGGCATTCAGATTCCTACCCTGTGCTACCTGCGCGATCTAAACGAGATCGGCGGTTGCCGCGTGTGCGTGGTCGAGGTTGAGGGCTGCGACCAGCTGGTTGCCGCCTGCAACAACTACGTGCTCGACGGCATGGTGGTCCACACCAACAGCCCCAAGGCGCGCGAAGCCCGTCGCACCAACGTGCAGCTGCTGCTGTCCCAGCACGATTCGCAGTGCACGAGCTGCGTGCGCAGCGGCAACTGCAACCTGCAGACCATCGCCAATGACCTGGGCATTTTCTATCTGCCGTATCAAAGGCATTTGACGGGCGAGGGCTGGGATTTCGATTTTCCCATCATCCGCGAAAACGACAAGTGCATTAAATGCATGCGCTGCATTAAGGTGTGCGAGAGCGTACAGGGCCTAGGGATCTGGGACCTGACCAACCGCGCCACGCATACCGCCGTGGGTACCCGCGGGCGCGTGCCAATCGGCAAGACCGATTGCGTCGCGTGCGGCCAGTGCATTACGCATTGTCCGACGGGCGCACTGCGCGAGCGCGACGATACCGAGACCGTGTTCGATGCTCTCGCCGATCCCGACAAGATCGTGCTGGTGCAGATTGCGCCGGCCGTGCGCAGCGCTTGGGGCGAGGAGCTCGGCATTCCGCGCGAGGCGGCCACCGTCGAGCGCCTGGCGTGTGCGCTGCGTCGCGTGGGCTTTGAGTACGTGTTCGATACCGATTTCTCGGCCGACCTCACCATTATGGAGGAGGGCTCCGAGCTGCTCGAGCGCCTGGGCGCCGCCGCCAAGGGCGAGGGTGACAGCCGCGGCTTGCCCATGTTTACGAGCTGCTGCCCGGGTTGGGTGCGCTTTGTGAAGGCCCGCTATCCGGAGTTTGTCGACAGCCTGTCCACGTCCAAGTCGCCGCAGCAGATGTTCGGCGCTATTGCCAAGACCTACTACGCCAAGGTGCTGGGCGTGGAGCCCGAGCGCCTGTTCGTGGTGTCCGTTATGCCGTGCACGGCCAAGAAGGCCGAGTGCGCGCTGCCGAGCATGGTGGGCGAGGACGGCACGCCCGATGTGGACGTTGCGCTGACGGTGCGCGAGATGGTGCGCATGATCCGCGCGAGCCACGTGAGCGTGGACACGCTGGTCGAGGAGTCGCTCGATACGCCGCTGGGCTTTGGCACGGGCGCGGGCGTGATCTTTGGCGCCACGGGCGGCGTGATGGAGGCCGCCGTGCGCTCGGCCTATTACCTGGTGACGGGCAAGAATCCCGACGCCGACTTCTTTACCGATGTGCGCGGCCTGGACGGCTGGAAGGAGGCCGTGGCCGATATCGATGGCACCAAGGTACGCGTCGCCGTGGCGCACGGGCTGGGCAACGCCGCCCGCCTGCTCGACGCGATTCGCGACGGCCGCGTGAGCTATGACTTCGTTGAGGTCATGGCGTGCCCGGGCGGCTGCGTCGGCGGCGGCGGTCAGCCCATCCACGACGGCTGCGAGCTGGCAGCCGAGCGCGGTCAGGTGCTGTGGGGCCTGGATGCCGCTGCGGACATTCGCTTCTCGCACGAGAATCCCGATGTCCAGGCGTGCTACCGCGAGTTCTTGGGCGAGCCGCTCTCGCCGCTGGCCGAGGAGTTGCTGCATACCGACCATCACGCTTGGACGATGCCTAACGAGGGGACGTGCTAGCGATGCACGCGTTTGATGTTGAGGTGTCGCGCCGGGGGTTTGCCTCGGCGCTTGCCGCGGGTGCACTGTCGCTTGCGCTCGCGGGCTGTGGCGGCGGGGCCGCCGGTGCCGGGTCCGCCGCGGACTCGGCTGCCGGGTCTGCTGCGGGCAGTTCTGCTGCCGAGTCGGTCGAGGTGCACGCCGCCTCGCTCAAGGGGCCGACCTCGATTGGCCTGGTGCAGTTTATGGACCAGGCTGCCGATGGCGAGACGGACAATGAGTTCGACTTTGCGATCAACACCGCCGCCGACGAGATTGTGCCCAAGGTCATTCAAGGCGATATCGACATTGCCCTGGTGCCGGCCAACGTGGCGAGCGTGCTCTACAACAAGACCGAGGGCGCGGTGCAGGTCATCGACATCAACACGCTGGGCGTGCTGAACGTGGTGACGGGTAACGCGGACGTTACTTCGTTTGGCGATCTGGCGGGCCATACCGTCTACATGACGGGCAAGGGCACCACGCCGGAGTACGTCATGAACTACCTGTTGGAGCGCGCGGGCCTGACCGGTCAGGTGGCGCTCGAGTTTAAGAGCGAGCCCACCGAGGTGCTGTCGGCCCTGCTTGCCGATCCGTCCGCCGTGGGCGTGCTGCCGGAGCCGTTCAAGACCGCTGCCATCGCCAAGAGCGAAGGCAGGCTGTCGGCGCCGGTGAGCCTGACCGATGTGTGGGACGAGCTGGCAGGTGACACGGGCTCCCGTTTGCTGACGGGCGTGACCGTGGTGCGTCGGGCCTTTGCCGAGGAGCATCCCGAGGCCGTGGCGGAGTTCTTGCGCTGCCATGAGGCGAGCGTGAAGGCCGTCAATGCGGCGCCGGCGGACTGGGCTCAGGCCGTGGTCGATGCGGACATCGTGGATAACGCCACGATTGCCGAAAAGGCGATTCCCGGGTGCATGCTCGTGTGCCGGACGGGGAAGGATATGAAGGCGGCGCTCGGTGGGTACCTGCAGGTGCTGGCCGATGCGGACGCGAGCGCCGTGGGTGGCAAGCTCCCGGCTGACGATTTCTACTACATGGAGTAGCCCGTGCGTGCGTTTGCTCGACAAATGACGGAGCGTATGAAGGCGGTGGCGGCAGCGGGTGCCGTCGCCGCCTTTTGGCTTGCCGCGTGGATGCTGGTGGCGGCGTTGGTAGCGCAGCCGCTGATCTTGCCGGGGCCGGGTGCTGTTGCCTTGGCGCTGCTGCGCCTGGTGTGCGATGGCGGCACCTGGACGATTTTGGCGGGCTCGGGCGCGCGAATACTGGGCGGGCTGGCGCTTGCCGCGGTGTGTGGTGGCGTGCTTGCCGGGATTTCGTCACGGTCGCGGGCGTTCGCGCACTTGGTGGCTCCGGCGCTGTCGTTTGTAAAGGCGACGCCGGTCGCCTGCGTGGTGGTCCTGCTGCTTATTTGGTTGGGATCGGCGCGCGTGAGCATCGCCGCTGTCTTTTTGATGGCGCTGCCGGGCGTGTATTTTTCGCTGGCCGAGGGCTTGGCACGGGTGAATAAACCGCTGGAGCAGATGTTCCGTCTGCATGGCGTGCGCGGCTGGCGCCTGTTTTGCGCCCATACCTGGCGCGAAGTCCTGCCGTTTGTGCTTTCGTGCGCCCGCGCCGTGATCGGCATGAGCTGGAAGGCCGGCGTGGCAGCCGAGCTGATCGGCATGGCGGTGGGCACCGTGGGTGAGCGCATCTATCAGGCAAAGCTTTTGATTGAGACGGCTGATTTGCTGGCGTGGACCGTGCTGGTCGTTGCCGCCTCGTGGGCGTGTGAGCGCGTGCTGGTGTGGCTGCTGCGGGTTTCGGGACCCGTGGCGTGGCGCGCGGCCGTGCGGGCGCATGGGCATGGACTGCGCGGGCGTGCGGGGGCTGCGAGCGATGGCACTGCAGCGGAGCTTGCGCTTGCCGTGGGCGATCGTGCGCCGTGGGCTCCGGCACTGGACGGTCTGGCGCTCAACGTGCCCGCGGGCGGGCGTATCTGTGTGATGGGTGCTTCGGGTGCGGGCAAGTCGACGCTGCTTGCGCTAGCGGCGGGGGAGTCCGCGCCGTGCTCGATGGTGTTTCAGGATGCACGCTTGGCCGAGTCCGCCTCGGCGCTGGATAACGTGCTGGTGTGCGCCGATGCGCGCGTGGATGCTTCGAGCGCCGCGGCATTGCTGCGCCTGCTGGTGCCGGGAGTCGATGTGGATGCTCGCGTGGCCGAGCTTTCGGGCGGGCAGCGCCGTCGCGTCGAGATCGCTCGAGCCCTGCTGTGCCCGGGCGGCGCGGTGATTCTTGACGAGCCCTTTACCGGCCTGGATGCCGTCGCGCGCGATGCGACGACCAAGGTCGTGCTCGACCTGCTCGACGGCCGCACGCTCTTGCTTGCCACGCACGACGCCGCCGACGCTCAGGCCCTCGATATCTCGGACATCATCACGCTCTAAAAACTAACTCAGCAACAAAATGATTCGTTTTCCTCCGTCCCCATGGGGTCTGGTGTGGTATTCTATCTGCGGGGTAATACTTAGGAATACCAAGTAATACCAACGCCGCAGAAACAAACTCCAGATGCGGGTCAATCGGGTTGCCTTCACAGCCCGTCGCCCAGCCGCGTGGCCCGCATCTATCCGCACCACCGTCGTTTCAAAAAGGAAGCGCCATGGCAGAACACATGACCCCCGTAGTCGCGAAGGTCTTGCCCGAGGAGAAGGCAGCCTTCGCGGCGGCAACCCAGCTCGTGGGCACCACGCCGTCCAACGCCATCCGCATGTTTATCGCCGCGTTCAATCGCTGCGGCACCTTTCCGTTTGACATCTCGCCCAACGGGGCCTTTGGCAAAGAGTGCCCCCAACAGCTAGTCGTTGAAGAACGTCCCCAATGACTAGTCGTCGGGAGGAGGTTGGCATGCTCAATGCGATGATTTGGGCGCTTGCCTGTTTTGGCGTCGTCGCTGCCGATATTGCCCTGAGCATGGTTTTGTTCTCCGCGTTGGACATCGTGTCGGCGCTGACAGGTTTTCCGGTCGACAATCTCGATATCCAATGGTTTCAGGCTGCCGCTCAGACGGCGTCATTTTTGATGGCGCTGCTGTGGTGGCGTTATCTGTGGCCCCGCTCCTTCATGGCGCGCCGGCAAGGCGAACGCCCACTCGGCGGGGGAGCAGGCGCGGCATGGAAGCGCATTGTCTGCATTGTTGTGATCGGCCTATCCATGCAGGTGGTCATTAGCTACCTATGCGACGGCGTACTGTCGCTGCTGCCCGAGGTCGCGGCAGACTATAGCGATCTCGTCGAGGAGACGGGCATGGGCGATACCAGCCTTCTTGCGGTCTTGACCACAGTGCTCGGCGCTCCGTTTTGCGAAGAGCTCCTGGTGCGCGGCATCATCTTTGAGTTTTCGCTGCGTGCGTTTAATCCACAGTGCCGTTCGCTCTGGAAGCGCCGGCGCCGCGCGAACGCGCAGGACGGCGCCATAGTGCCCTGGGCGGCCCCGAGTACCTGGGGCGTCGCCGCGGCGATTGTGCTGCAGGCGGCAATCTTCGGCTTTATGCACATGAATTGGGTACAGGGCTGCTATGCGGGTGCCGCCGGCCTCATCTTTGGCTGGGTACTCGTGACCACCGGAAAGCTCTGCTACACGATTCTGCTGCACTTTGCCTTTAATGCCGGGTCGTATCTCATGACGATGCTCTGGTTTGTGAACACGCCGCTCGACGTGGCGGTCACGGTTGCCATCGCCGGCATCATCCTCGTGGAGGCGATGCGCTCACTGCGCCACGCATGCGAGACGGACATAGCGACGGCACCGCTGCCTTAGTTGCGCCTGCCGCCTCCGTTGGCGCCCTGCCGTCCCTGGGCCGCGCGATTGCGGCCTGCGGTGTTCTGCGCGCGCGACATGCCGCCGTGGCCCTTGCTGCCCTTGGGCCCCTTGCCAGCGCCGCCGCCATGCGGTTTGCCGCCCTTCTTGCCGGTGCCATGCCCACCGCCAGCAGACGTCTCGCCCGGGCGCGGCGGCACGGGACGGATCAGGCAATGCTTGGTGTAGCCAATCAGGTCGCGACGGCCGGCCTTTTCCAGTGCCTCGCGCACGAGCTTGTAGTTCTCGGGCTTGCGATATTGGATGAGCGCGCGCTGCATGGCCTTCTCGTGCGGGTCGCGTGCCACGTAGATCGGCTGCATGGTGCGTGGGTCCACGCCGGTGTAGTACATGCAGGTCGACATGGTGGACGGCGTGGGGTAGAAGTCCTGCACCTGCTCGGGCATGTAGCCCATGTCGCGCACGGCTTCGGCAAGGTCCACGGCTTCCTTCATCGTTGAGCCGGGATGGCTCGAGATTAGGTACGGCACTACATACTGCTGGAGTCCGTATTCGCGGTTCAGACGTTCGAATTTACGGCAGAATGCGTCGTAGACGGCGCGGCTCGGCTTGCCCATCACGGACAGCACCGCGTCACTCACGTGCTCGGGCGCTACGCGCAGCTGGCCCGAGACATGGTGCTCCAGCAGCTCGCGCAAAAACTCGTCCGAGGCGTCGGCCATGGTGTAGTCAAAGCGGATGCCGCTGCGGACAAAGACCTTCTTGACGCCCGGCAGCTGGCGCAGGTCGCGCAGCAACTGCGTGTAGCCGCTCTCGTCGACCACCATGTTCTTGCACACACTCGGCCACAGGCAGCGCTTGTTCTTGCACACGCCATGCTTGAGCTGTTTGTCGCAGGCGGGACGGCTAAAGTTTGCCGTCGGTCCGCCCACGTCGTTGATGTAGCCCTTAAACTCGGGATCGTGCGTGAGCAGCTCGGCCTCGCGCATGATCGAATCATGGCTGCGCATCTGCAACACACGGCCCTGGTGGAAGGTGAGGGCGCAAAACGAGCACTCGCCAAAGCACCCGCGGTTGGAGCTGATCGAAAACTTGATCTCGGCAAAGGCCGGCACGCCGCCTGCGGCATCGTAGTCGGGATGCCAATCGCGTGCGTAGGGGAGTTCTGCCACCTCGTCCATCTCGTCGGTGGTGAGCGTCGCCGACGGCGGGTTCTGCACCACATAGACGCTGTTGGGGTAGGGCTCTACCAGGCGGTGTCCGGTGATGGGGTCCATGTTCTGCTGCTGCACATTAAAGCTGCGTGCGTAGTTGAGCTTGTCGGCGGCTAGGTCGTCCCAGCTGGGCAGCAAGTCGTAGTCGTAGACCTCGTCGAGCGAGCTGGTGCGGTAGACGGTGCCGTTGATATAGGTGATCTGGTCGACGGGCAGTCCCGCGTCGAGCGCGTCGGCGATCTCGACAATCGCGTGCTCGCCCATGCCGTAGATGAGGATATCGGCGCCCGAGTCGAGCAGTACCGAACGCTTGAGCTTGTCCTGCCAGTAGTCGTAGTGGGCCAGACGGCGCAGGCTCGCCTCGATGCCGCCGATAATGATGGGAGCGTCCTTGAACGTCTGACGGATGAGATTGCCGTAGACCGTGACGGCTCGATTGGGGCGGTGCCCCTCCTCGCCACCGGGAGTGTAGGCGTCGGTGTGGCGGCGGTGCTTGTTCACCGAATAGTGGTTGACCATGGAGTCCATGTTGCCGGCACTGACGAGAAAGCCCAGGCGCGGCTTGCCAAGCACGGTGATGCTAGCGGGGTCGGTCCAGTCGGGTTGGCAGATGATGCCCACCTTGTAGCCATGTGCATCGAGCACGCGGCTGATGATGGCCATGCCAAAACTGGGGTGGTCCACATAGGCGTCGCCGCAGATGTAGACAAAGTCGCACTGGTCCCAGCCGCGCGCATCCATGTCGGCGCGGCTGACGGGGAGGAACTTGTCGCGGCCCGGGCGCCAGGGGCGTGTGGGCGCTGCTGGGGTATGCGTGGTGTGCCCACCCTGCGCCTTACCGCCGCGCTTTTGCTGCTGGCCCTGTTTGCCCTGCTGACTGCGCTGGTTGTTCTGAGCGTGCTGAGGCTTTTTTGCCACGATCCCTCCCGATGTTTGTATGCTGCACGTAATTGTAACCAGTCTTTTTGGGACGGGGCTAAAAAGACTGGTGGAGTACATGAGCTGGCGGATCGGCGCGTCGATGTGGGTGTCGTTTGTTTCCAGACTGTGTATCCCTGTGTCGAAGGGGCCATCTCGCGCGCACGCCATGTTGTCAATGGGTTACAGTATGAACGGTGGCTATGTTTCCGCCAACGCACGAGAGGGTCGTCAACAAGGAGGATGCACGACGATGCAGCGTGCCAAACAGATATCGGAGTCTATTGAGCTGGGCATTATCTTGGCGCTCGCCGGTGGCTTTATGGATGTGTATTCGTACATTGGACGCGACCATGTTTTCGCCAACGCGCAGACGGGCAACATCCTGCTCGTGGGCGTGAGCATCTCGGAGGGCAACTGGGCGCTCGCGGGACGCTATTTCTTCCCTGTGGTGTCGTTTGCCGTGGGCATTATGCTTGCCGACCTGGTACACGAACGGTTTGGCAGCGTGATTCACTGGCGCCAGGTGACGGTGTTCTTTGAAGCTGTCATCTTGCTGGGCGTGAGCTTTATCCCCGGTGGCGGTTACAACCTGCTCGCCAACTGCCTCACTTCGTTTGCCTGCGGTATGCAGGTCGAGAGCTTCCGCAAGATCCACGGTCACGGCATCGCTACGACCATGTGCATCGGCAACTTGCGCAACGCGCTGCAAAACGTGGACGATTACATCATCACCCACAGGCGCGGCTTTTTGGAAAACGGCCTGCTGTACTTTGGTGTGATCTTTACCTTTGTGTTTGGCGCCGTGTTGGGCAACTGGTGTATTGAGCGCATAGGCCTGCACGCCATCGTCGTGGCGAGCGTGCTGCTGTTTGTCGCGTTTGCCATCATGTTCATCGACCGCGAGCGCGACTTGCGCTTACGCTGGAAGGTTGCGGCCGAGGCTTGGAAAGAGGGCTGTCGAAAGTAACCGAATGCGGCAAAGGGGCTGTCCCTTTGCCGCACTGATCAATATTGGGGAGGGGACGGCCATCTCGGCCGCCCCTTTTTGGAGTCTTAAGCGCTAAGGTGCATGTTTGTAATGACAAGATTTGACGTCAGCAAAGCGTGCTGCTTAAGGCCATAGAATAAAAATGTCATCTTTCTAGCTATAATTATTAGTTGAGGGGATGGACATATGCCAGAGCTTTTTATTCAAAATAAGACGACAGTAATCAAGTTGATGGCGCTCTGCATTTTATCTGCCCTGGTGGAGCTGTCTGTTGTTAAAGCTGAATCGTTGATAATAGACTATGGCCTGCTTCGCTCTAATTATCGTAACGTTTTATGCATTGGGTTAGGCCTGCTAGTATTGCTCTCAGTTGAGCTGGTGACAAACCTGTTCAGATCAAAATATGCGGAGCAATTGGCTTCCGATGGCACTAACTGCTTCTATAGATTGCTTGCCCGCCATGCTTTAGAGCGGCCCTTAGTTTTAGCAAAAGACAGTGACTACCTGTTATCGCGCATTGAAGAGGCTGGGAACCTACAGCCGATGATTGGAATATTTACAACTGCGTTTCTTCCGTGCCTAGTGACGGGTTTGGTATCGTTTGTGGCACTATCTAATATCTCTTTGTTGCTTTTGATTCCTGTTTGTGTTTCGGCATTGTTTATTTCGCTTCTATATCCGTTCGCTCTTAGTAAGCTATCGACTAAGAGCGAAAAGGCATTGGAGGCCCAGGCGAGGGGTTCTGCTTATTTAGCCCAACTAATAAATTGTCGACTTTACATTCGTATTTCTCGTTCAATTAACTTGGAATTACTTCGCTATAAAAAGATGCTTAAAGCCTGCAGGAACTCTCGAGTTGAGGAGAGTGTCTTTGCGAGATTGGCAACTGAAATAGTTGACGCTGGCAACATCATTACTGGCTTGCTTTCAGTTCTGCTGCTTATTTTCCTTGTGTCAAAGCGCGGACTGACGGTCGGGATTGCGGTGCAGAGCTATCAACTTGTACTTCTATGCTATTCTCCTTTTCCTCTTGTTCTGAATTGTTGGGCTCAGCTTCAGCCGTCGTTTAGATCGTTGCACCGTGTCTTGGAATTACGTCGTCTTTTGGAAGCTGAAAAACCTAATTTGATATGTTTCGATCACGCTGATCGAATTAGTTGGAAAGGAATCATTCTCTCGTTTTCGTCGAACGAAACTAATGAGAGGATAACAATTCCAGATTGCACGATACAGGCACCTTGTCTGGTTTTAGTAAGCGGCCCTAATGCATGTGGTAAATCTTCATTTCTGGAAGTATTGAACGGATTATTGTCGCCAGTTGCTGGCAGACTGTGTGTTAATGAGTCTACTGTCATTTTCGATGGTTCGACTTTAATCCAGCTACCCTGCGCAACTATGCCGCAAAGACATTTGATAAGGCTCTGTTAGACCAGGATTGACATTCCGCCCCATCATCTCCTTGCGATTGCA
>USAY01000041.1 GCA_900552755.1 uncultured Collinsella sp. | reverse complement strand
GGCTGTTCAACACCTTAGTCCCGGTAATCAGCCGTGGCATGTGGGATACAGAATCACCCGGCCAGTATCAGCCGTTCGACCTCGCGTTGCGCATCCTTGCAGATGCGTGGTCTCGGCACGATGTAGTGCTCGTATGCCGTGCCGATATCGGTGTGCCCCAGCATCATGGCCACGGTCTCGATACCCACGCCGGCCTCCACGGCGAGCGTCGCCCACGTGTGGCGGCATTCGGTCATCGAGGTCCAGGCGGCTCCGGCTTGGCGGCAGGCGGACTTGATGCGCCGAGCGATGGCGTCGGGCGACAGCTCGCATAGCCAGCCCGAGCGGCCCTTTCGCAGCGTGCGCAGGCGCTTGACCGCGAAGCGGGGGAGCCAGCAGGATCGCGCGGAGCGTTCGGTCTTCGGCGCCTCGACGACCTCACTGCCGCGAACGACCTGCCTTGAGCGGCGGATGCGGACCTCGCCGGTGCGCAGGTCGATGTCCGACCACTTGAGGCCGCATGCCTCGCCGCGCCGCAGCCCGAGGGTTACCGAGCAGATCGCGACCGCCTCGCATTCGTGTCCCCATAGTGCGCGGAGGTAGGTGCGGACCTGGCTTGCCTCCATCGTGCGGGGGCGGTGCGCCGGCTTGCGCGGCAGCTCGACACCGGCGGCGGTGGGGTCGTACATCCTCACACCGAGCCTGCGGATGGCCCAGCGGATTACCTGGCGCAGGGTCTTGTATGCCTTTTCGGCGGCCCCCGGCAGCTCAAACGAATCAATCCAGCCCTGTACGTCCTCGGGCGTTATCGCCTCGAGTTCCAGCTCGCCCCAGCGAGGTAGGACGTGCAGCGCTAGCGCGCTCTCGTATCCGGCCAGGGTGCAGGCGCGCAGCCTACCGCGCTTGTCGTCCATGTACCTCGAGGTGGCCTCTGCAACTTTCATCATGGTCTCCAATCCCGTAAATCCCAGACGCGTGGGCTCTCAAGGAGAGGATACGCGCGTGGGATTTCTGCCACGAGAGGTCGAGAGAAAGGAGTCTAAATGGCATTGATCGGGACCCTTGTCGGGCCCGCAGTGCGCCTGGCGACAGACGGGAGGGGTCTCCCGATTCTCGCGTCTGATGAGCCTGAGGTCCCCGAGGGTTTCAAGGCGGACATGGCGTATGAGCAGCGGGGCGGTTCCATCTACCAAGTATGGAGTGTCGTGCCAGACGGGGTGCGCGATGACGCGGTGCGGCTTGCTGCCATGTCCGCCGAGACTCTCGGTGATGAGGACGCGCTGAAGGTGCCCCAGCTCATCCGGCCGTGGTATGTGGGCGAGGCCTCGTATGCCGCTGGCGCGCGCGTGGCATATGGAGGCGACCTGTACAAGTGCCTGCAGACGCATGCGCCCCGTATCGGATCTGAGCCCGATGCGGCCCCGGAGCTTTGGGAAAGAATCAACCATTAAGGAGAAAAATGTTTTACGGACAATTTGTATCTGGGTCTGTCTACCTGACCACGGACGGCTCCGGTCTGCCGATTCGCGAGGCGGCGGAACCCAACCCCGGCGCCGGTTACCACACGGTGCTCTCCTATGAGCAGCATGACGGCGCCATCTGGCAGGTGTGGACTCTCGTCCCCGATGAGGGCACGCCGCAGGACGCGGCCCTCATGCTCGCCCAGATCCAGGCGGCCGCCCTCTCCGACGATGATGCGTTGAAGGTTCCGGCGCTCTATCCGCTCTACGCATGCGGTCACGTCTATGCGCAAGGAGACCGCGTGCTCTGGCAGGGCGCGCTCTACAAGGCTATTTCCGGCCACACGGCGACTGCGGCGGATCCCGCTTCCGACCCCCAGCACTGGGCGAAGGTCGTGGCGTCAACGGCCGGTGGCGAGAGCGTTCCCGAGTGGGTCAGCGGCAAGTCCTACGCCAAGGGCGACCGCGTCACCAAGTACGGCCAGGTCTACGAGTCGCTGATGGACGGCAACACAATCGAGCCGGGCACGTTCGGCAGCGAGTCTGCATGGAAGCAGCTGACGGCCTAGTGGGGGCATGCGAATGGAAGAACTAGCCAGCGCGGCCGTCCAGTGGGCCGTGCCGGTTGTCCTCGCGGCCCTCGCGGGTGCGCTCATGCGCCTGTACCGGCTCATGGACGCGATGCAGGAGGGCACTCGGACGATGCTGCGAAGCCGCCTCGTGGACCTCCATGAGCGCTACGTGGTCAGCGGCAAGGGTTGCCCCGACTGGGTCAAGCAGGAGGCCTCGCAGGTCTACGGGGCCTACCACGGCATGGGCGGAAATGGCACCGGCACCCATTACTACCAGGAAATCGTCAACGCCCCCATCAGGGGAGAATCGGAGGACTAGCATCATGGAGAAGTACGAGGAATGGGCAATCGCGGCCCTCACCCGCGCCGTCAAGACGGCTGCTCAGACGGCGGTGGCGCTCATCGGTACCGGGAGCGTCGGATTCACGGACCTCGACTGGGTGCAGGTCGCGAGCGTGGCGGGCGTCGCCGCCGTCGTGTCGCTGCTAACCAGTGTCGCGACCGACCTGCCAGAGGTTGGCGGCGCGCAGCCGGGACCGTCTCACGAGGGCGGCGAGGAATAGCGTGGCCAAGCTGTTCGTCATCTGCGGGCACGGCGCCGGCGACCCCGGCTGCTGCGCCGGCGGGTACACCGAGGCCGAGCGCGTGCGTGCGCTCGGCAGGCGCATCAAGGAGCTTGGCGGCGATGAGGTGGTGCTTTGCGACACTTCGCGCAACTGGTATGCGGATGGCGGGCTGAACAGCCTCAAGGCTGACGGCCCCGTCGTTGAGCTGCATATGGACGCCAGCGGCCTCAAGACACCTCACGGTGCCCATGTGATCATCAGCTCGAAGTTCAGCCCGGACTCCTACGACAAGGCGCTTGCGGACAAGCTGTCCGCGTTCATGCCGGGCCGAGCGCAGAAGCTCGTCAAGCGATCCGACCTCGCCAACATCAACAGGGCCGCCGCGAGGGGCATCAACTACCGTCTCGCCGAGAACGGCTTCATCGACAACGGCGGCGATTTGCAGAAGTTCAATGAATACCTCGATGACCTGGCCCGAATCTACCTCGAGAGTTTCGGAATCAAGGCATCGAATTCCGCGCCCGTTCAGCAGGCGTCCGCGAAGCCGCCGACCCAACAGGCGACTGAGACCGAGAGCTTCGGAGGCCGCTACCGCTGCACCGTCTTCAAGCTCAACGTGCGCTCGGCGCCATCCCTCTCCGGGTCCGTGGTGACCTCCTACAGCAGGGGGCAGACTGTCGTGCTCGACGACTGGTATAAGTCCGCGGACGGCTTTATCTGGGGACGCTACACCGGCGGCAGCGGGAAGATCCGCTATGTTGCCGTGGGACGCGCCACCGGCAAGCCCGAGGCCGACGACTACCTCGTCAGGGAGTGACATGAAACCGAGAGACAAGATGCTCAGCCTCGCCTATGCGATCGCGTGCCTCATCGCAATGTCGGCGCTCGTCATCATCGTCTGCTCAGCCTTGGCTCCCAAGAATGCCCAGGCGGCATCTGACATGGCTGTCATGGACCAGTCGGAAGGCCCCCTGTACGATCTGCCTGGTGGAGTCAATTCGTACATCGCGACCGAGCGCTCGACGAATCGAGCCTACATCGTGGTCGAGAGCGACCGCGGCATCGCGATCACGCCGTACCTCGACGAGGACGGCAATCAGGTGATCATCGACAGGCCATAAGGACAGGCCCCTCCCCGGTAGTCCCGGGGAGGGGCCTCTTTGTGTTAATAAATGGGGATATTTCGGGTGCACGCCCGCGTGGCTTTCATATCCCCAAATTATCCCAAGTGCGTGTGCTAACCCGTTTTTACGCGCTTCTGCCGTTGTTGTCGTACTTAAACCAGCAGGTAAACGGCGTGTTCGTTTTTGTCGTTCCTACAGGTCAGTACTGCCACATGTGGTTGACAGGGCCGGAGCCTTTGCCCATGTTCAGGCCGGCGGCGAGGGCGCCCGTTAGGTAGGCCTTGCCGGCGTTGACGGCATCGGCAAGATCCATGCCCTGGGCCAGCGCGCAGGCGATGGCGGACGAGAGCGTGCATCCGGTGCCGTGCGTGTTGTCGGTCTCGATGCGCTTGTGGCGGAACCACGTGGTGAGTGGATCTCCAAGATGGTTGCCCTCGTCATCGAGTGGCGCGGGTTCGGCCAGTACATCGTTGGCCTCGTTGACAAGATGCCCGCCCTTAACGAGGGATGCGCAACCAAAGCGGCGGGTGAGGAGCATGGCAGCATTTTGCTGCGTGCGCTCGGAGTCGACCTCGTAGTCGAGCAGGGCCATGGCCTCGGGAATATTGGGCGTGATAACCGTCGCTAGCGGGAACAGGCGGCGGGTGAGCGCCTCGGCGGCATCTTCGGCAATCAGCCGTGCGCCCGAGGTGGCTACCATGACGGGGTCGACTACCACGTTTGTCGCGTTCCAAGCGCTCAGGCGGTCGGCGATAACATCGATAATCTCGGCAGAGGAAACCATGCCAATCTTAACGGCGTTGGGGCGGATATCGTCAAAAACGGCATCGATCTGCGCCGCGACAATATCCGGGGAGATGTTCTGCACGGCGGTGACGCCCAGGGTGTTCTGTGCGGTGATGGCGGTGATGGCCGTCTCGGCATACAGGCGGTGTACCGTGATGGTCTTGATGTCGGCCTGAATGCCGGCGCCACCGCTGGAATCGGATCCTGCGATGGATAGAACGGCAGGTACCTTACTGCGATCCATGTTCGCTCCCTTGTTCGGTCGGAATCAAATGGGTCTTTAAGCCAGCATTATAAAGATGCCCGGGCCGACTCTATGCCGAACCCGGGCGGGCGATGCAATCTTTACGCAAATGCAAGCAAATGTTCACACGTCAACAATTGACAGGCACCAGCTCGCCGCCAGAGGCGGCCGCGGCGACAGGGTTAGTCCTCCATGCCGAGGTCGATCGTGGTGCCCTCGAAGATCTTGTTGACGGTGCGGACGGCGCACATCTTGCCACACATGGTGCAAGTGCCCTCGGTGGCGGCGGGGGACTCCTCGTAGCGCTTCTTGCCCGTAACCGGGTCGAGCGCGCACTTCCACATGGCGTCCCAGTCGAGCTTGCGGCGTGCCTGGCCCATCTTGTCGTCCATGTCGCGGGCGTGGGGCACCTTTTTGGCGATGTCGGCGGCGTGTGCGGCAATCTTGGTGGCCATGAGGCCGTCGAGCACGTCCTGGGCGTTGGGCAGGCACAAGTGCTCGGCCGGCGTCACGTAGCACAGGAAGTCGGCGCCGGAGCTGGCGGAGATAGCGCCGCCGATGGCAGCGGTGATGTGGTCGTAGCCCACGCCGATATCGGTCACCAGCGGCCCGAGCACATAGAACGGGGCGTTGTGGCACAGGCGCTTCTGCAGTTTCATGTTGGCGGCGATCTCGTCGAGCGCCATGTGGCCCGGACCCTCGACCATAACCTGGACGCCGGCGGCCCATGCGCGCTTGCACAGCTTGCCCAGCTCGATCATCTCGGCGGTCTCGGTGGCGTCGTTGGAGTCGTAGAGGCAGCCCGGGCGACAGGAGTCGCCGAGCGAAATCGTCACGTCGTACTCGTGGCAAATCTCGAGCAGCTCGTCGTAGAACTCATAGAACGGGTTCTCGTTACCGGTGACCTCCATCCAGCCAAACAGCAGCGAGCCGCCGCGGCTCACGATGTTCATGAGGCGGCCGGTCTCCTTAAAGGTCTTTGTGACCGACTTGTTGATGCCGCAGTGGATGGTCATAAAGTCCACGCCGTCCTCGGCGTGCGCGCGCACGACCTCGAACAGGTCGTCCTTGGTAAGCTTGACCAGCGGCTTTTCCATGTAGCCGATGGCGTCGTACATGGGGACGGTACCTACCATGAGCGGCGTCTCGTCGATGAGCTGCTGGCGGAACTGGCGCGTCTTGCCCGAGTTGGAGAGGTCCATGATGGCGTCGGCGCCAAAGTCCTCGGCGATCTTGACCTTCTTCCATTCCTCGGCGGCATCGGCCTTGTCGCCCGAGATGCCCAAGTTCACGTTGACCTTGGTGGACAGGCCCTCACCGACGCCAAAGGCGCGCATGCCTTTTTTGATGTGCACGATGTTGGCAGGAATGGCGATGCGGCCGTCGGCCACGCGCTCGCGGATGTACTCGGGGTCGCGATGCTCGCGCTCGGCGACCTCCTTCATCTGCGGTGTGATCTGCCCGGCGCGGGCGAAGTCGATTTGCGTGACGAGCTTGGGCTCGGTCTGTGTGCTCATTGGCACGGCTCCCTTCGTTGGCATTACCCATATCAGGTTTGCGGGTCAGGGCGGGCGCGCCCAATCTCAGCCTGCCGTCTTGTCCTGCAAGCCCCCCGTTTATGTAATGGGCTCAAGTATAGCTCGAATGGGTACGATTGGCCTAACGAGCGTGCCTGTGAGGAGGCGAACATGGAAGACAAGCATCTATATCGAGAGACGCAATGGGATGTATCGGCCGAGGAAAGCCGTGCGCACCATGGCCTTGTCGCGATCGGTTTTGCGGTGCTTGCCGTGCTGGTGATTGCCTTTTGTATCTGGACGTTTGGTGGTCGCGGCGGCGCTGCATGGGAGTTCGAGGCTGATGATAGCCTACCGATTATGACGGTGAGGAGTACTGGCGGTAATGCCAATACGCTCGCCGTTCCGGGCGATTATTGGTACCCGTGCGATGAGTTTGTGCAGTTGCAGCTGAGTGGTGGGTCTATTCCTGGTGAGGAAATCGAACGCGTGACGTATGATGCGACGTTCAAAACGTTGACGGTGAAGCTCAAAGATCAAGGGGATGTGCCCACGACGATGGATATCGCGCTGACGGAATGGCGCCTGGAGCCCCCGTCGGGTGTTGCGGTGTCCGAGGTCGAGCACGTCAAGATTGTCTATCAGGACGGTTCGACAAACGGGATTGCAAAGGCCGACGGTCTAGCAGAATAGGTGTCGAGCCTAGCAGCCAATTCATAAAAGTTGCGGTGGAATAGTTCCTGATTGTGCGAAAAAGGCTCAAATAGGAATTATTCCACCGCAAGTTATATAGAGAAGGCTGAGCGGGTTAGTGTTGGGTGCCGGCTCTAGAGCATCTGTTCGTTGATGAACATGAGGGTGCCTAGGTATGAGAGCTCGGGGACGTGGCGATAGCCGATGTTGAATGCGGTAAGTTCGCTTGCATCCTCGAGCTTGTTTTCTGCCATCCACCGCACCATGGAGCCGCGCGCCTTTTTGCTGGCGGTCGACCGTTGGATGGGCTTCCCGTTGCGGATACCCTCGCCAAAGAGGCACGTGACGGCTGTGGCGTCGCCCGCGAGGTGGGGCAGAACGGCTTTGGCATACTCTACGCTGGCGAGGTTGACGATCGTGGTGTTTGAACCTGCCGGGGCGATAGCCCGCGCGAGCTTATCGCTCCAAAATGCGTAGAGGTCTCGGGCACCGTCGACGACAAGCTTCGCGCCCATCTCCAGCCGATACGGTTCGACGGCATGAAAGGGACGAACGCACCCGTAGAGGCCGGAGAGGATCCACAGATGGTCTTGCAGCCATGCGAGCTGCGCGGAATCCATCACCTCGGGTGCCATGCTCTGGTATTGAATGCCGTGATAGGACATGGCGGCAGGGGAGAGGTGACGGGCGAGTGCGGGATTGTCGAGATCGCCGCTTTTCAGGATGGGCCCGAACTCATGCAGGGTGTTGAGGCAAGGTCCCAGCAGTTTGTCACTCACGTTCCACAGCGCCTGCAGGCCGCCGCTGCCTTCATTCCGCTCGATATCTAGCAGTGCGCGGTGGAGGCGAGCCGTCTCGCGCACAAAGGGTGGGATGCCCAGGACTTCAAAAGCATCTTGGGCCGCGCGCATCTGCTTGGCGGGCGAAATGATGACCTGCAGCATGGGCTCTCCTCTGCCAAAAAAGTTGCGGTGGAATACGGTCTGTTTTGGCTGTTTATGGGCCAGTTTAGTCCGTATTTCACCGCAACTGATGAAGGGTTGGTTAGGCTCGCTCGATGAAGGCCTTGTAACCGCGATATGCCTCGTAGATGTCGGCCTTGTTGGCGACCTCCCACAGGGCGTGCATGGACAGGACGGCAACGCCGGAGTCGATGACGTTCATGCCGTACTTGGCCATGATGTAGGCGATGGTGCCGCCGCCACCAGCGTTGACGCGGCCGAGCTCGCAGGTCTGGAAGTCCACGCCGGCCTCGTCCATGATGTCGCGGACGAGGGCCACATACTCGGCGTCGGCGTCGTTAGAGCCGCCCTTGCCGCGGCTGCCCGTGTACTTGTTAAAGCACAGGCCGCGACCCATGAAGGCGGCGTTCTTGGTCTCGAACTTGCCGGCATAGCCCGGGTCGAAGCCGGCGGACACGTCGGAGGAGAGCATACGGCTGCGGGCGAGCGCGCGGCGCAGAGCCAGCGGGCTGTCCTCGCCGGCGAGCATCATGATCTCGGCGACGGTGTTCTCGAAGAAGCGACTCGTCATGCCGGTGGCACCCACGGAACCGATCTCCTCCTTGTCGACGATGAGCGTGATGCTCGTGCGCTCCACGTTGGTGACGTTGATCTGGGCGAGCATGGAGGGGTAGGCACAGACGCGGTCGTCATGGCCATAGCCCAGAATCATGGAGCGGTCGAGGCCCATGTCGCGGGCGGGGCCGGCGGGCACGACCTCGATCTCGGCGGAGAGGAAGTCCTCCTCCTCGACGTCGTACTGCTCCTTGAGGATATCCAGGAACATCTGCTTGACGGGCTCCTTGGGGGCGTCCTTGTCGTCCTCATCGAACTTGACGGGACGGCCGCCCACGATCACGTCGAGGATCTCGGCGTCGACGGCGTCTTTGGCAGGCTTAGACATCTGCTCGCTCGAGAGATGGATCAGCAGGTCGGAGATGGTAAAGACCGGATCGTCCGCCTTGTCGCCGATATTGATGTCGACGGTGGTACCGTCCTTTTTGCAGATGACGCCCACGAGTGCGAGCGGGGAGGCTACCCAGTGGTAGCTCTTGACGCCGCCGTAGTAGTGCGTGTCGAGGTAGGCCATGTCGCCGGCCTCGAAGGCGGGGTTCTGCTTAAGGTCCAGGCGCGGCGAGTCCACGTGGGCGCCCAGGATGTTAAAGCCCTGCTCGAGCGGGGCGGTGCCCAGGTTGACGAGCATAAGGTCCTTGCCGTGGTTGGCAGCGTACACTTTGTCGCCTGCCATGAGCTCGCGGCCCTCGGCGATCACGGTCTCCAGGTTGACGTAGCCCGCCTCCTCGGCCATCTTGATACCGGTCTTGACGCACAGGCGCTCGGTCTTGTTCTCGCTCAAAAACTGCTTATAGCCGCGGCAAAGCTCCTCGAGCTCTTCGACTTGCTGTGGCGTGTACTTTTTCCATGCGCAGGGACGCTCCATGACGCAGGCTCCTTTCGGATCGATCGTGCTGGTTGATGTACCGTGAGCCATCGTATCACGCGCGGGCTCGCGGCGGCAGGGGAGCTTGATGTGCAGTGGTCGCGGGGCGGGGAGCGTGTAAACTGGTGTGAGCAAACCGTGCCCAGCCCAAAGCGAGGTATTCAATATGTCTGACAAGCGCCGCACCTTTGCCGTTATCGACGGCAACTCGCTCATGCATCGCGCCTTCCACGCCGTGCCGCCGACCATGAACGCGCCGGACGGTCGCCCCACCAACGCGATCTTTGGCTTTCTGAACATGTTTCTCAAGATGATCGATGCCTTTAACCCCGACGGCGTCGTCGTGGCGTTTGACAAGGGTAAACCGCGCGTGCGCATGGAGATGCTGCCGCAGTATAAGGCGCAACGCCCGCCCATGGACCCCGATCTGCATGCGCAGTTCCCTATGATTAAGGAGCTGCTCGCCGCGCTCAACGTGCCGATTCTGCAGTCCGAGGGCTGGGAAGGCGATGACATCCTGGGAACCATGGCGCGCCTGGGTGAAGAGGCCGGCTGCGACATGCTACTGGTGACCGGCGACCGCGACATGTATCAACTCGTGACCGAGCACGTCAACGTGGTCTCGACCCGCAAGGGCCTGTCCGACGTGGCGATTATGACGCCCGAGAGCGTGGACGACCTGTATCACGGCATTACGCCGGCGCTCGTGCCCGATTTTTACGGTCTAAAGGGCGATACGTCCGACAACATCCCCGGTGTACCGGGCATCGGTCCCAAAAAGGCGAGTGCGCTCATTGCGAAGTACGGTAGCCTGGACGAAGTCATCGCGCATGCCGATGAGGTCAAGGGCAAGATGGGCGAGAACCTGCGTGCACACATCGATGACGCACTACTGAGCCGCAAGGTTGCGACAATTCGCACCGATGCGCCCGTCGAGCTCGACTTTGAGGCGACGTCCTTCCCGGCGTTTTCTGCCGATGAGGTTTCCGCGGCGCTGGGTACGCTTGGTATCACCGCCATGCAGAACCGTTTCTTGGCGCTGATCGGCGGCGAGGGCGGGGCTGCTGCCTCCAGTGTGTTTGAGATACCTGCTATGGTTCGCGCAGCCGCCGGCGATGCCGACGCGCTTGGTGCCGTTGCGGCTGAGGTCTCCCGCGCGATTGATGCCGGCGAGTGGGTCGCCGCCGTGGTGGACGACGACAAGGAAGAGGGCGCGCTCTTTGGGCTGACGCGCACGCTGTGGTTGGCGACGTCCAAGGGCCTGTTCGCGCTCGAGGAGGGCGACAGCTGTGCGGCGGCTGAGGTTGAGGGCTTCAACTTCGCTCACGGTGTGATCGCCGGCGTGCTTGCGCGCCTGTTTATGGAGGGCCGCGTGGCGAGCCCGGATACGAAAGCGCTGCTGCGCGAGCTTTCGCCCATCGATTCTTCTGAGCCCGAGCTCATGGATCCGCTCGCTGCCGATTCCACGCGTATCTTCGATACCGTGGTCGCTGCCTATCTGCTGGATTCCGATCGCTCCGAGTTCGATGAGGCATATCTGGCCGATACCTATCTGCAGATGGCGTTGCCTGCGGCGCGCGGTGCAGAGGGTGCTGGTGAGGACGCTCCGGCGCCTGCCGCCCGTACTGCGGCTCTGACGCTGGCGCTCGTGGCGCCGTTGCGCGAGTGCATGGCCCGTGAGAACGCCGCCAACGTGTTCGATGGCATCGAGATGCCGCTCGTTCCGGTACTTGCCAAGATGGAGCGCGCGGGCATGCTCGTGGACCCCGACCGCCTGCACAGTCTGTCCGAGGGTCTGGCGACCCAGATCACCGAGGTCGAACGAAGCATTCGCGACCTTGCCGGTGACGAGACCTTTAACATCGGCAGCCCCATGCAACTTTCGCATGTGCTCTTTGATGTGATGGGCCTTCCGACCAAGGGCCTCAAGAAGACCAAGCGCGGCTACTATTCGACCAACGCCAAGGTGCTGAGCGACCTTGCCCGTGACCACGAGATCGTGCGTCTGATCTTGGATTGGCGTGAGAAGTCCAAGATCAAGTCCACTTACCTGGATACGCTGGGCCCGCTGCGTCGTGGCGATGGCCGCGTGCACACCACCTACAACCAGACCATCACGGCGACGGGCCGCCTGTCCTCGAGCGACCCGAACCTACAGAACATCCCGACGCGCTCTGAGCTTGGTCGTACCGTCAAGACGGCGTTTTCGGCGGGCGAGGGCAGCGTCTTTTTGGCGGTGGACTACTCGCAGATCGAGCTGCGTCTGCTGGCACATCTCTCGGGTGACGAGCACTTGGTGCGCGCCTTTAACGAGGGCGAGGACTTCCATGCCGAGACGGCGGCGCGCGTGTTTGGTGTGCCGGTGTCCGAGGTAACGCCCGACCTGCGCAGTCGCGCCAAGGCCGTGAACTTTGGCATCGTGTATGGCCAGCAGGCCTACGGCCTGTCGCAGTCGCTGCATATCTCGATGGCCGAGGCGCGCGACATGATCGACCGCTACTACGAGGCCTACCCGGGCGTGCGTACGTTCCTCGACAACGTGGTGGCGCGCGCCAAGCAGACGGGCTACGCCGAGACCATGTATGGCCGCAGACGCCATATTCCCGAGCTCAAGGCCAAAAACCCGCAACTCCGCGGCTTTGGCGAGCGCACGGCCATGAACCATCCCATGCAGGGCACCGCAGCAGACATCATCAAGATCGCCATGGCCCGCGTAAGCCGCCGCCTGGAAGAGGAAGGCTTTGCCGCCCACATGATCCTGCAAGTGCACGACGAACTGGACTTTGAGTGCCCCATCGACGAAGTCGAGCGCCTAACCACCATGGTCCGCGACGTCATGGAGCACGTAGTAGACCTCCGCGTCCCCCTAATCGCCGAAGCCAGCACCGGCATAACCTGGGCCGACGCCAAATAGGGAAGTGCCCACAACCCTAAAGTAACCAAACCAGAAGGGGGCTCCTTGCCAACAAGGAGCCCCCTTCATTCCAAAAAAATCAGCCAAGTATCTAGACGCCAAGACGCCATCCAGGCGGCAAGCAAGTCACCGCAGGACCTGGCCGGGCGAGGCGGGTAAGTTTTTCGTAGATTCCGCACGAGCCGGAAAGCACTTAATGTGCTTTCCGAGCGAGCCCAGGACCTGACCGAACGAAAAACTTACCCGCCTCGCCCGGCCAGGTCCGACGAGCAACGTTAACGAGCCGCCAGGATGGCGTCGATGAGCGTCAGTACGCCCCCGTCGTTGTTGCTCGGAATGCGCCACTTGGCATGCGCGTTCATGTGCTCCTCGGCGTTGTCCACGATAAAGCTGTGACCGACGCGCTCGAGCATGGGGATGTCGTTGTAGGTGTCGCCCACGGCGGCGGCGTCGGCAATATCGATGCCCAGGTGCTCGCACAGGTGCGCGACGCCGGCGCCCTTGTCGACGCCCAGGTTCATAAAGTCGATCCACTCGCGCCCGGCGTTGGTGACGTAGAGCTTGTCCGAGAACTCGGGGCTATAGGTCTCGCGGAAAGCGGGCTCGGCGTCGTAGCCGGGGAAGAAGATCGAAATCTTGTTGGACTCGAGATCAATGCCCTCAAAGCTGTCGACGTAGTTGATTGTGTTGTAGTAGACGCTGATCTCGTCGTGGTATTGATGGTCGCGGGCAAGTACGTAGAACTCGTCGAAGCAGCACAGGACGGGGACAGCGCGAGGATCCTCCGAGGCACGGCTCAAGACCTGCTGATACAGCTCCACGTCAATATTGCTCTTATAGATATAGCTACCGCGATAAATCACGCACGCTCCGTTATCGGGACAAAAAGCGAGGCGGTTCTTAATGCCCTCGAACATTTCCTCGAGCTTGGGGGCGGGACGTCCGCTGGCGGGGCAGAATACGATGCCTGCGTCGGCGAGCTTGTCCAGACGCTCGTCGAGACCCTGGGGCAGCACGCGCTCGTCGGTCAGCAGCGTCTTGTCCATATCGACGGCGAGAATCTTAATGTTGCCGATGTTGGCGTCCGATTCGTAAGTTTGCATAAAAATGCGCCTTTCGTTTCGAGATTGTTTCAGACGTTATAACCATCAACTAGTAGTCGAGCGTATTTTCGCAGGAATGGTGCGTATTTGCACTGCAATTCACAAACTAATGAAAAAACTTTTCAGAAATTTGAATTTGTCGCTTGCGCCGCGGGCACTTTAGCGTAATATAGCGACCATCGAAAACGGAGGCGGAAAAACAACCGCTTACCGAACATAAGGTACCGTTTGCGATATTTGAATTGCGCTCGGCGATACGTGAAAGGAGAGGCAGATGCAGTTCGTAAAGATCATCACCACTGCAGACAATGCCATCCGACGCCAGCGCGCAATTTCCCGACGACGATAACAATCGTCTCTGTCCGCATGGGGCGCAATGCCTCAACAGAGTCATTTTGAGGTCGTTGGGTTTAAGCACGACATAGCCGCATGTTTCTAGGGCATGCCTGTGATGCATTCTGCTGAATAACCTAATATTGCACGGTATTCGACCTTGAAATGACTTGCAACTGACCGTTGTTCTAACTAGCTACCAAGGGCGAAAGGAAACAGCCATGAGCAAGGAAAAAGTCGTTCTCGCATATTCCGGTGGTCTTGATACATCCGTATGTGTCAAGTGGCTCCAGGACGAGAAGAATCTCGATGTCGTTTGCGTCTGCGGCAACGTGGGCCAGGAAGAGACCGGACTGGATGCCAAGAAGCAGAAGGCGCTCGACCTGGGCGTTCTCGATTGCCAGGTGCTCGACCTGCGCGACGAGTTCTCCGATGAGTTCCTGACCAAAGCCATCGCCGCAAACTCCATGTACGAGAATAAGTATCCGCTGCTCTCCGCCCTGTCTCGCCCGCTGCTTGCCAAGAAGCTTGTTGAGGTCGCCCACGAGTTTGGCGCGACCTACGTCGCCCACGGCTGCACTGGCAAAGGTAACGATCAGGTCCGTTTTGAGGCCGCCGTCAAGGCCCTCGACCCCGAGCTCAAGGTTATCGCCCCGGTTCGCGAGTGGGACCTGAAGTGCCGTCCCGACGAGGTCGCCTATGCCCACGCCCACAACGTGCCGGTTCCCGAGGGTGCCAACGACAACCCCTATTCCATCGACGACAACCTGTGGGGTCGCGCCATCGAGTGCGGTCACCTGGAGGACCCTTGGAATGAGCCGCTCGATGACGCTTGGGTTATGACCAAGAACCCCGAGGACACGCCTGACACCCCGACCTATACCGAGATCGAGTTTGAGGCCGGCAAGCCTGTCGCCGTCGACGGCAAGAAGATGAAGCTCTCCGAGATCGTCATCGCCCTCAACA
>USAY01000040.1 GCA_900552755.1 uncultured Collinsella sp. | reverse complement strand
TGCAACCGGACTGCACGGGCAGGTGCAAAAACGGGGCGATACGCTGCGGATAGCGAGCCATGACCTTCAGCAGGCGCTCGGAGATATCCATGGGTTCCACCGAAGAAATGCGCACATGGGGAATCGAGGTGCGCTCCATGATGGTCTCGAGCAGCTCGTCGATCTCCACGTGTTCGTCGGTCGCGCTCTTGCCGTCGTAGGCACCGAGGTTCACGCCCGTCAGCACGACCTCGGGCACGCCGGCCTCCTGGGCCTCGAGCACCTGCTCGAGCACAGACTCGACAGGCACGGAGCGCTCGGGGCCGCGCGCCTTCCACACGATGCAGTAGGTGCAGCGGTGATTGCAGCCGTCTTGGATCTTTACGCCCAAGCGGGAGCGCCCAAGCGCATCGACCACATCGCTATCGCTGCAAGCGGCGACGCTGTCGGATTCAACGCCTAGCACTTCGCAAACGCGGTCGGCAACATCGATCTTGGACGGCTCGGCAATCACGCGGTCCGAAAGCTCCAGCAGCTCCTCGGGATGCAAATTGACAACGCATCCGGTCACGATCACATAGGGTTCGTTTGGATGGGCCAGAGCATGGCGAACGGCCTTACGGGTCTTGGCCTCGGCCTCGCCCGTAACGGCACAGGTGTTAATGACGATCAGCTCTGCATCCTGGGGCTCCACCATCGCAAAGCCCAGGCGCATAAGATCGGCAGTGATACGGTCGGATTCAACCCGGTTGACACGGCAACCGAGGTTGACGACGGAAATATGGGGTGCGAGCACGCGGGCTCCTTAATCGAGGATGTCATCGAGAGCACTCTTGATACGGTCGGTCACCGACTTCTTACCAGAAGCAACGTCATCGCCCATCTCATCGGCAAAAGCACGGAGCAGCTCGCGCTGCTTATTGGAAAGATTGGTGGGAACGACCACGCGCAGTTGCACGATCAGGCGGCCACGCGAACCGCCACCGCCAATGCGCGGCATGCCGTAATTATTGACGCTCACGGTATCACCGTACTGGGCGCCGGCGGGAACCGTCACCTTAACGACCTCGTCGGGCATAATGCCCTCGACCTCGATCTCGCAGCCAAGCGCAGCCTGCGCAATCGAGATATCACTCACCAGGTACAGGTCGTCACCGTTGCGCTTAAAGCGCTCATGGTCGGCAACGCGCACGTTGACAATCAGGTCGCCCGAAGGCTCGCCGCGAAGGCCGGCCTCGCCAAAGCCGCTCACACGCAGCTGGCGACCGGTCGAAACGCCGGCGGGAATATCGATGTCAATCTTTTCATGCGAAGGCGTGCGGCCCTGACCGTCGCAGGTCTCGCAGGGATGGTCGATAACCGTGCCCTCGCCATGGCAGTCAGGGCAAGGCGAGGAAGACTGAACCTGGCCCAGGAACGAACGCTGAACCGTCGTGACGTAGCCCGTACCGTGGCAGCGGCCGCACTGCTTTTCCTGTGCGCCCTCTGCCCTACCGGTGCCATTGCAGTCCTCGCAAGGAGCAAGGCGGTCATAGCTGATCGTCTTTTTGCAGCCGAGTGCCGCCTCCTCGAGCGTCACCGAAAGGGAGATGGCCATATCGCGACCCCGGCGGCGCTCGCGACGGCTGCGGGCGCCACCGCCGGCACCGCCGCCAAAGAACGACGAGAACAAGTCGTCCATGCCCATGCCACCAAAGATATCGTTGATATCGACGTAGCCTGAACCACCAGGGCCGTCGGCAGTGCCGTAACGGTCGTAGTTAGCACGCTTCTGCTCATCGGAAAGAACGGAATATGCCTCGTTAAGCTCTTTAAACTTGGCCTCGGCCTCGGGGTCGTCCGAAACGTCCGGGTGTACGGTACGGGCCTTCTTTAGAAACGCGCGCTTAATCGTCCGCGCGTCGGCATCCCTGTCGACGCCAAGTACCTCGTAGTAATCCCTATTTTCCGACACGACCGAATCCTTCCGACTTTCATTATTGTCACAGTGCGTCCTATACCCAAGCAAGGCCGGCCGCAAACAGAGGGTTTGATGTTATTGCATTTGGTACGGCGAAAGCATGGCCCGTTGCGAGCAGCTCGCGAACCAAACCGACACGAGCGCGAACATGAAGCCGTTGGCAAAACCGTTGGCAAACTGCATCGCACCGCGCTTCCACCACAGCAAGCTGCGATGAAGCACGCCGTCCGAAAGCACCATGACCAGGCCCATGGTAAACGGAATAAAGCACATCACGGCAAAGGCAGAGAACACGCCCGAGATGGCCGAGAGTACCAAAAACGGCGCCACGATGCCCATCAGGTAAAAACCGGTACGAGCTTTGCCTTCCAAGCGCTCGGCCTCAACATGGGCGCGGCCCACCAGGTCGCCGCCCGCGGCACCGTTGGTGCCAGCATGACCCATGCCGCTAATGCGGACCTCGTCGCCATCGTGCGTGCCGGCAGGAAACTCAATCGTCTGCTCGGAGGTTACGCGAGTACGACCGCTGCCACCGCAATCAGGGCAGGGGTCTGCCACGACCTTACCGGAACCGCCGCACTCGGGGCAGACCGACTGGAACGTGCCCGCACCAAACAGGAAGGACAGGTCGACGTCGATGTGGCCGCGGCCGCCACAGCTTGGGCAGGTATGGGCATGCTCGGAGGAGACAGAACCCGAGCCGCCGCAGTGACCACAGGTATCGAAGCGCGTATAGCGGACGGTCTTGCGGGCACCGCCCTTGGCCTCCTTGGCGTCCAGTTTGATATCGACGACCACGTTGGCGCCGTTCTCGGGATTGTAGGCAGCCTGGCCGCGACGCTGCTGGCCCCAGGCGCCACCAAAGGGAAAGCCGCCCTCAAAGGGATTGCCATAGCCCGTGTTGCCGGCGTAGCCGCCACCATAGGGCGAAGCTGTAGGAGCACCGGCAAAGGGATTGCTAGAACGCATGGCGTCGTAGCGCGCACGTTTTTGCTCATCCGAAAGCACGGCGTAGGCCTCGGAAACCTCTTTAAACTTTTCCTCGGCATCCGGCTCTTTGTTGACGTCCGGATGGAGCTTGCGGGCCTTTTGCTGGAAGGCCTTCTGTATATCACGCGAGGTAGCGTCCTTGGAGACACCCAGAATCTCGTAATAATCTTTTTCGTTCATCGTCGCCATGCGCGGCAACCTCCTGCTCACAGCAGCGTATATATTCCGGTAATTCTACCCGAGCGGCCTAAGCTAGATCCCAAAACAGCTCGAACAGAACATTTCCATCGAGCCAGCCCAGGTGTGTCGGTGCTAAACGAGCTCGAACATGGCCCGCGACGACATCTGCCGAAGTGAAGGGTCCCTCATGGACCCCGAGCGTCTCGGGCACCCAAGTGGCAAGACCTAATTCGAGCGCGCGATCGCAAGCGGCTGTCAGCCCATCGGCCGGGATGACACGAGCCGCGCGAACCAACAGGTCGGACGCGACACCGCGCGTCATGCGACAAGCAAGCATCAGGTCTTCGGCCGCAGCCTCGCGCTGCGAGAGATATTCGGCCTCGAACGCCGTCGCGTCATCGTCACGTTGCACCAGACGCACGCGGTACGCATCGCCTCGAGAAGATACACCGGGGAACAAACCTGCAAGACGGTCGAAATCCTCGGCGTCGAGCATGCCCGCGGCAGAACGACCCAGGCCCAGGTAGCCCCGTCCGGTCCAGTAGGCAATGTTATGGGCGCACTCATGGCCGTCGAGCGCGTAACTCGCCACCTCATACGGGTGATAGCCGGCGGCACCCAGGAGCTCGCGTGCCACGTCCATGCATGCGGCCTGAAAATCCTCATCAGGCTCGAGCGACTCGTCACGGCACGCCATGCGATAAAGGGGCGTCCCCTCCTCGAGCGTGAGCGGGTAGACCGACACATGATGCGGAGCCGCCGCCAGCACGCCAACGAGCGTGCGATTCCAACTCGTTGCGGTTTGCCCGGGAAGTCCGCACATAAGGTCGCACGACACATCAAGCCCAGCGTTCTTGACCGTCGCGATGGCGGCGAGCGCCCGATCGGCATCGTGAATACGGCCGATGGCAGTAAGTTCGATGTTATCGAGCGTTTGCACGCCCAGAGAGACGCGTGTGACACCAACCTTGACAAGTGCAGTAGCAAGCTCGGCGGTCAGCGACTCGGGATTGGCCTCGCAGGTAAACTCAACGGGGGCGCACCACGCACGAATACGCCGCGCCAGCTCCACCAGGCGCTCCCCCGCCAGCGACGGCGTACCGCCGCCAACATAGACGGTGCGGGTCAGGTCAAGGGCACCAGCCTTGCCAAAAGCATCGAGGCGCGCGAACAACTGCTCAAAATAGGCATCGAGCGCAGCGCTCAGGTCGCACGGAGCAAAACTGCGCGAGTCGAAGTCGCAGTAGCGGCACTTTTGGGCACAGAACGGCACGTGCACGTACAGCGCGGTAACGGCCACCCTTAAGCCTCCAGCGGATGAGCAGGCACCGACTTGCCAGCGGCAAGGGCGGCCTCGCAGGCCACCGCATCATGCTCGATCTCATCGACCAGCACCATAAACTCCTCATACGTGGAGCAGCGCACCACATGGGCACGCCAAGCGGCGGCATGGGGCATGCCTTTTAAGTACCAGCTTGCGTACGTACGGGCACGCGACATAAGCGGCAGGAGCTCATGTGTCAGCGTTAGGTGCTCACGCAGGGCGTCCAGGCGCTCGACGGAGCTGCGAACCGGCACCGGTATGCCATCGAGCGCAAGGGCGCGAGCATCGCCAAACACCCACGGGTTCCCGTAGATACCGCGCGCGATAAACACCGCGCTGGCGCCCGAGTTGCGCAGATGCTCCGCGGCATCCTCGGCGGTAAACACGTCGCCCGAACCGATCACGGGAATCTCAACGGCGTCGGCAACCTCATCGACGACCGACCAATCGGCCTGGCCCGTATAGAGCTGCGTGGCGCAGCGGCCATGCACCGCCACCGCGGCGGCACCGGCGCCTTCGAGCATCTGGGCAAACGTCGCGGCATTACGGTCCTCGGCATAAAAGCCTTTGCGAATCTTGACGGTCACGGGTACATGCGCCGCGCCCACCGCCGCCTCGACGATCTTCTCGGCCAAATCGGGCGTGCGCATGAGCGCCGAGCCCTCGCCCTTGGTAACGACCTTGCGGGCGGGGCATGCCATATTGATATCGATGAGCGACAGGCGATCGCCAACGCGCTCCTCGACGGCGGCGACGGCACTCGCAAACTGATCGGGCTTGGAGCCAAAGAGCTGCACACAAATCTGCTGCTCCTCGTCGGCCGGCAGCACCAGGCGCCACGTTTTGTTGCTGGCATAGGCAAGGCCTGCCACGCTCACCATCTCGCTGTAGGCAAGGTTGGCACCGCGGCGGCGGCACATGATGCGGTAGGCAGGGTCGGTCACGCCCGCCATGGGAGCCATAAGGAACGGTTGCTCGGCATAGGCGCCCAGCAACCGCTCGCTGTATTCGGAAAGCGCCATAGGCCTACTCGTCCACCTTGAGAATCGCCATAAAGGCCTCCTGCGGGACCTCGACCGAGCCGATGGCTTTCATGCGCTTCTTGCCCTCTTTCTGCTTCTCGAGCAGTTTGCGCTTACGCGAAATATCGCCGCCGTAGCACTTGGCAAGCACGTCCTTGCGACGCGCCTTGACGGTGGAGCGGGCAATGATCTTGTTGCCGATAGCACCCTGGATGGGCACCTCAAACAGCTGACGCGGGATGATCTCCTTGAGCTTGTCGCACAGACCGCGGGCCAGGCCATAGGCCTTGTCCTTGTGCACGATAAACGACAGCGCGTCCACCTCATCGCCCGAAAGCAAGATATCGAGCTTCACAAGCTCGGAAGGACGATACTCGTTGAACTCGTAGTCGAGCGAGGCATAGCCCTTAGTGCGGCTCTTGAGCTGATCAAAGAAGTCCAAGATGAGCTCGGCAAGCGGCATATCAAAGCGCATCTCGACCGATTTGCTCGTCAGGTGGATCATGTCGGTCGTAACGCCGCGGTGCTCGATGGCGAGCTGCATGACGGCGCCCGTGTACTCAGGCGGGCAGATGATCTTTGCCTTGAGGTAGGGTTCCTCGATACGCTCGATGCGCGTGGCCTCGGGAAGGTCCTGCGGGCTGCGGACATCGATCATCTCGCCGTCGGTCTTGTAGACGTGATAGTCGACCGAGGGACTCGTGGCAATGAGGTCCAAGTTGAACTCGCGCTCCAGGCGTTCCTTAACGACTTCCATGTGCAGCAGGCCCAGGAAGCCCACGCGGAAGCCAAAGCCGAGCGCCACCGAGGTCTCGGGCTCCCATACCAACGACGGGTCGTTGACGTGCAGCTTATCGAGCGCGTCACGCAGGTTCTCGTAGTCCTTGTTATCGATCGGGAACAGGCCCGTATAGACCATGGGCTTGGCCTCGCGGTAGCCGGGAAGCGGCTCGGGGCAGGGATTCGACGCCCACGTGAGGGTATCGCCCACGCGCACGGCCTCGGGGTCCTTCAGGCCCGTGACCACGTAGCCCACCTCGCCGACCGTCAGCGCATCGACCGGAGTCTCGGCGGGACGCTTGACGCCCACGCCATCGACCAAAAAGTCACCCTTTGCCTGCATCATGCGCAGGGTATCGCCCTTTTTGATGGAACCGTCAAAGATGCGCACCGTGGCGACGACACCACGATACTCGTCGAAGTACGAATCCAGGATGAGTGCCTTGAGCGGCGCGTTCGCATCGCCCTTGGGCGGAGAGATCAAAAAGACAATGGACTCCAGCAGATCGTGGATGCCCTCTCCGGTCTTGCCCGAGACACACACGGCATCATCGGCAGGGATCGCCAAGTCATCCTCAATCTCGGTCTTGACCTCATCGGGATGGGCCGAGGGCAGGTCGATCTTGTTGATGGCCGGCACAATGTCCAGATTGGCGTTCATGGCGAGCGTCGCATTGGAGACGGTCTGCGCCTCGACACCCTGGGTGGCATCGACGACGAGCACCGCGCCCTCGCAGGCGGCCAGCGAACGCGAGACCTCATAGGTAAAGTCCACGTGGCCCGGCGTATCGATGAGGTTGAACTGATACGTCTCGCCGTCGTCGGCGTCATAGGACACGCGGACGGCGTTGGACTTGATCGTGATGCCGCGCTCGCGCTCGATATCCATGGTGTCGAGCAGCTGCGACTCCATGTCGCGCTCGTCGACGGTATGGGTGAGCTCGAGGATACGGTCACTGATCGTGGACTTGCCATGGTCGATGTGCGCAACAATTGAGAAGTTGCGGATGTGGGAAATGTCAATTGAAGTATTCATGCGGACTATCTTACCCGAGCGATACAAAAAATGGAGCCTGTTCCATAAAACAGGCTCCATTTATGCGCGTAATCTGTGTGGTGTGAAATTTACAACTTAGGCGTTGATGCTGTTCACGAGCTTGGCAAGACCGGACTTGCGGTTGGAAGCCTGGTTCTTGTGGATAACATGCTTGGCGGCAGCCATGTCGAGACGCTTGGTGACGGTCTTAAGGGCAGCCTGGGCCTTCTCGGCGTCGCCCTCGGCGACGGCGGACTGGACGTGCTTGGTCAGCGTCTTGAGCTCGGACTTGACAGCCTTGTTACGCATGCGAGCTGCCTCATTGGTGCGGATACGCTTCTTCTGAGACTTGATGTTTGCCACTTCTGGAGTTCCTTTCGAGTTCCTTGCAAAAAATGTATGACACCTCTGAGACACGGTGAGGTCATGCAAGCGCCTACTATAGCACGCTCCCCCTCAAAGGGATAGAACGAATTTGTCAAATAGGCAGGTATCATCACGATTTTCTCAAGATGTTCGTAATCCAGAGCAAAAGCGCGGTCTGAGAATCGGCCGAACCCTTCAGTGCGAGCTCCACATCGACCGCGCCCTCGAGCGCGGCAACGAGCTCTGCCATCGAAAAGCGACGTGCCCAGGTCAGGTGATTCTTGACCTGCCAGGACTGGAGCTTAAGTGTTGCGGCCAGCTCACGACCCTGTCCGCGCGCATCGAGCGCCTTGGCAACGATAAGCTCGCGGATGCGGCCGCACAGCAATGTGTAAGTCCACACGTAGCTCTTGGCGGGCAGTAGATTGAAGAGCTCGAGCGAGCGTCGCATGTCACGGGCCGAGACCGCATTGAGAAAGTCCCAGGGTTGAACCTCGGCCGTACGTACAATCCAGCGCTCAACGTCGGCAAGCTCAATCTGGGGCACCTCGACCATCTGGGCAAGCTTAGCCAAGTCGTTATCGAGCATGCGAGTGTTTTCACCCGAACGCGAGACGAGTTCCTCGGCGGCCGCCGTCGTGATCGACTTGCCGTGCTGCGTCGCCATCTGCTGCACGCGGCGCGGTAGCTCCCAGCGCTTGGTGCCGGAGCAATCGATCACAGCCTTCTTGTCGATCTTGGCGATCGCCTTATACAGGCGCGTGTTCTTGGCAAGCGAGTCGGCGATGATGAGGCAGACCGTTGTGGGACTGGGACTCGCCAGATACTCGACGAGCGGCTCCGAGACCGACTTGGCGAGCTTTGAGCAGCCATCAAGGATTACCAGGCGAAACTCGCTGCCCATGGGAAAGGTGTTGAGCGATCCGATAATCGACTCGATATCGGGGTCTTTGGTCATATCGCGCTCGTCGAGGTTGAACTCGACCATGCCCGACTTTTCCAGACGCGCTTTCATACGCGAGACGGCGTGATCGCGCTTGACTCCGTCGGTACCGACGATCAGATATGCCGGCAGCAGACCGGTTTCGGACATTGCGCTCCCCTCCCGCAGGCCTTCGTATTCGCTCCGTGCCATTCTAGCCCAGGGGCCCACCACACGCCAACGACGTCGTCACGGTCGCTGGCATCGCATCGCAAAGCCATTCGCAGTCGGCGTGACGGTAATGTCGCCGTGTTCGATAGTGCACGCGAACACGCCGCCCGCTTCCTTAACGGCATCGATGCAGGCATCGGACGGATGGCCGTATCGATTCCCCTCGCCCGCACTCGCGAGGGAAAGCTCGGGCTTCAGGACGTCCAGCAACTCATCATCGACTGAAACCTTAGAGCCGTGATGCCCAAGTTTAAGTACGTCGATATCCCCCACCTCCTGCACGAATTCCCGTTCTTGGTCGATCTCGGCATCACCGGTGAGGAGCATACGCAGGCCCTTGCCTTCCTGAACATATGAGAGCAGCAGGACAAGCGAGCCCTCATTTCCCTCGCCATCCACGGACTCGAATGGCCACATCACGCGGGCGCAAAATGAGCCGATATCGACCGTATCCCCACGGCGCACCTGCCGATACTCCACGCCAGGTCGGTTCAATACCTCGGCAGGAGCATCCTCCAGCGCATCCGCCGCCACGGCAATCGTACCGACCGAAAACTGTTCGAGCACGGCAGGCAGACCACCCCAGTGATCCTCATCCCAATGCGTCACAAAGACGGCATCGATATGGTGCACGTTATTGCGAACCAACGCCGCCACCACGCGCTCGTCGAGCCCGCAGTCGACGAGTGCCACTGCACCGCCCTGGCGGATAAGAATCGCATCGGCCTGGCCCACATCGAGCACCGTCACAGAAGGCGGAGCGAATCGATCCCAGTAGACGTACGGAATCGCAGCCAGGAACACCAGACATGCAAGCCCCACCGCCACAGGACGTGCACGGGGACGCGGCCACCAGACCAGCAGCACCGCCAGCAAACACGGCACTAGATAAATCCACATGCTATCGGGCGGCACGCTCACGGATGCACCCGGCACGGCGGCAAACAGCTGCTCGAAGAACAGCACGCAACGGGAGGCAATCATGGGCACAACGAGCGCCCAAGTCCGCAACGGTGCCACGAGCGAAAAGGGAACCAGCACGATCGACACGGCAAGCAGTACGCTCACCACCGGACCGATGACCGCATTTGCCAGCGGAGCAATGAGCGAGAACGTACCGAAGGCAGGAATGGTAATGGGAAGTGTCGCCAGTTGCGAGCACAGCGTGACGGAAAGCATGCTGGCAACGTCTGATGGCACACCCAGCTCACCCAAAGCGTAGGTCGCATAGGGGCAAAAGCACAGAATGGCTAAGACGCTGGCACATGAAAGCTGAAAGCCCATCTCGAACAGAACCGTCGGCCGCAGCAGCACAAAGATGGACATGGTTACGAAGAGCGCCGATGCGCCATGCTGGCGCCGCCCCGCGCCGTTTACGACAAGCGTCGCGAACACCATGCAGCACGCGCGCACGGCCGAGGGAGACGCGCCCGTAAAGGCAGCGTAGCCCACAAGCGTTATCGCCAATATCGCCCGTTGAAGACCGCGTGAGCACCGAGTCTTTTGCAATACACCCTCGATTACAAACCCCACGATTGCCAAGTGGCTGCCCGAGACGGCGATAAGATGCGCCGTTCCCGTCACCGAAAACCAGTCGCCCGCCGGCTGGGCGCGCAGCTCGGCCGAACGACCGCAGACGACACCGGCTATAAGTGCACGCGCCGGGTCGGTCGCAGGCGCGATGGACGCAAGCAGCCCATTTCGCATCCGAAGAAGCGGCCCCGGAGAGTCCTCATCGACCGACAAAATCCGAACGACTTTAACCTTGCGCACCTCGCCTCGGAGCACGCGCGATCGTCCATACGCATCGTTCTCAAAACGTGAAACGCGACCGATAACACGCACGTGCGCCCCGACCTTGAGCTCGAGGTCGCACGATAGGCGAACCATTGCCAAGTTCTTACCGTCCGCGCGTGCCTCGCAGGTATAGGAATACACGTCGTCGTTTATGGATGGGTCACCCTGCACGACAAACTCAAGGCTGCTTGCCGCTCGACCGTCGAGCGCCTTCGAGGCGCTTAGCACGCCCACAGCCCACCACGCCGAGACGACCGCTCCCGCCACGAGACCGACGGACGCGGCATACAGCCACCGCTTCCAAGGGGCAAGCCGCGCACAAGATTGAGCCAGCACAACGAATACCGCCGCCGTAACGGGAATGGCCCATAGCGGCCCGACCGCCGAAGCCCGCTCCCACAGCAGCGCATCGGCGGCCACGTTGAGCACCAAGGCGCAGCTCATGCACATGCCGGCACACAGGGCCATCGTCCACGGCATCAGAGGCCGCGGAGGCATCACATGCTCGCGCTCGGTCGCACTCATACGCAGATGGAATCTTTGATTTTGGCAAGCTTCTTCTCGCCGATTCCCGACACACGCATCAGATCGTCAACCGAGGCAAAAGCACCGTTCTTTGTCCGCTCATCGATAATCGACTGGGCCATGGAGGGACCGATGCCAGAGAGCGTCTGCAGCTCTGCCGCGCTTGCCGTATTGATATTTACTAGGCCTGTTGCGCCACTCACGCCCGATGATGCGGAAGCCCCACCATCAACACCAACTTCCGCAATGGACGCCTGCTGCTCCCCTACCGTTGGAACGTGAATCTTCTGTCCATCGACGACCTTAGATGCCCGATTGAGCCCCGTAACGTCTGCCTCGGGCGCCAGCCCGCCGGCGGCATCAATCGCCTGAGCCACCCGCGCGCCGTCCTTGAGACGATATACACCGGGCGACACAACGGCGCCATCAACATCGACATAAACCTCTGCCGCGGCAGACGCCTTAGGCGAAGAGCCTTCGGATGTCTTTCCGCTCGAGGCATCGCCGGATCCCGGCTCCACTAACGAACCCGAACCATCAGTGTGCTCAAACGACACACTGCCGGCACCGCCGCCAAGGTTCGCCATCGCCAGTCCACTCGCCATCGCAATGACGACCAGTATCGCCATCACCACTGCCTTATGACCGAGCAGCTTGTCCGCCAAGCGGTCCATCCGTTTGACCCGTTCGTGTTGTTCGCGCTGCGCCATAGCAAAACCTCCCAACAACATCGTGTCAGGAAAAGAGCCCTGCAACAGCCATTCTCCAAAACCGGTTTTCGCGGTCAAACCAAAAGCCGACCAAAACCTTGCGAAATAATGTCCATTTATTCAGGCACACGTCAGCAAATGAGCACTTAGTCGCAAAATGCCCAGATAGCAAAAGACCGACGATGCAAGCGCATCGTCGGTCTATGCACAAATTTACTCGTGATCTTGGTAAATCTCACGCGGAGCAAGCTCCGAATGTTTACGTTTTAAGGTCTTAGGGGCCTTATACGTGTTGCTCTCGAAGTCGATGTACTCGGTCTGCTTGAGCAGGCGCTCGATCATCTCCTCGTGATCGAACAGCTCCC
The DNA here is from genome assembly GCA_900552755.1 of uncultured Collinsella sp. Classification (GTDB taxonomy): domain Bacteria; phylum Actinomycetota; class Coriobacteriia; order Coriobacteriales; family Coriobacteriaceae; genus Collinsella. The sequence goes on along the minus strand of USAY01000040.1, from coordinate 2,818 downwards.
AGGCCTCATGCACGGCATCGAGTTTAGCGTGCGTCTCGGGACGGCGCGGCATAAACAGCGTGCAGCAGTCGGGAGCGGCCTCAGTCGAGATATCGAACGTACCGATCTCCTCGGCGCGCGCGATGATCTCCTGCTTGTCCGAACCGATGAGAGGACGGAACACGGGGATCTTCACGGCCTCGTTGACGGCCATGATGTTCTCAAGCGTTTGGGAGGCAACCTGCCCAAGCGATTCACCCGTAACGATGGCCTTGGCGCCCTCGATGTGTGCAATGCGCTCGGCAACCGAATACATAATGCGGCGATACATGATCACGCGCAGGTTGCTGGGACAGGTGACCGAAATCTCACGCTGGCAGTCGCCAAACGGCACCACGTACAGGCGGCCGATCTGGACACCCGGCTCAAGCGCACGGATGATGTCCTGCACCAAATACTCGCTCGTATCGGGCGTCTGCGGACGACCGGAGAAATGTACCGGCACGCACACCGCACCGCGACGCGCGAGCATCCAAGTCGCCACCGGAGAATCGATACCCGACGACAGCAGCGTCACGACCTTGCCGGCAGAACCCACCGGCAGACCGCCCACGCCGCGCTCGGAGCGCGCGTACACATAAACGCTACCCTGAACCACCAGTACGTGCACCATGGCATCGGGGTCGTGCATTTGAACCTTTTTATCGGGGAAGGCCTCACACAGCACCTCGCCCACCTGACGATTGATGTCAATCGAGGTGAGCTCATAGTCGGTATTGGAGCGCTTGGCATGCACCTTAAACGAATCGAAGGAACCAAACTCGCGCAGCGCCTTGACGGCGGCGGCACAGTACTCCTGAGGGTCGCGATTGGTGTGATACGCCAAAGACACGCGAGCAACGCCGGGAACGGTGCGAATGACACGCGCCGCATCGTCGGCCTGATGCTCGTTAAAGGTCACGAGGATATAACCGGAAATTCGAGACACGGCATTCACGGAAAAGGCGGCCAAGGCCGCCTTGATGTTATCCATGAGGATATGCTCAAAATGTGCGCGGTTCTTACCCTTCAGTCCAACCTCGTGATAGTGGACCAGGCAGACGCGAGCCGCCATTTAGGCTTCAGCAACCTTGTGGCCGAGCGCCTTCTCGTAACGGGCCTCGTCGTAAGAGATGTCGCCGTCGACAATCTCGTCCATAGCCATCGAGATGGTATCGGCACCGGAAAGCCCGATGGTGATGTCATCGACATCCTGGACGGCAAGCACGCGGTTGTGCTGGCCACGCAGCATGCTGTTAATGTCGCAGGCGCGCTTGGAGGCAAGCGAAGCAAGCAGGAAGCGGTTGTGATCGGTCTTCTCCAGAAGATCGTCAATGCAAGGCTTTACAACGGACACGGACCTCAGATCCTTTCATGCATATCGAGAACGCGAACGAGCTCATCGGTCGCGCGGTCGAGATCGTCATTAACCACGACGTCGTCGTAGCGGTCGGCAAGGGCAAGCTCATCGGCGGCGTTTGCCATACGCAGCTCAATCGTCTCGGGCGTCTCGGTACCGCGACCGACTAGACGCTCGCGAAGCACCTCGAGCGAAGGCGGCTTGATAAAGATCAGCACGGCCTCGGGGAAACGCTCCTTCACCTGCAGGGCACCCTGGACATCGATCTCCAAGATGAGAGACGAACCAGAGGCGAGCTTGGACTGAACCTCGCTCACCAACGTGCCGTAGCAGTTACCGTGGACCTCGGCCCACTCAACAAACTCACCGTTTGCCACGCGGCGGTCGAACTCCTCACGCGTCAGAAAAAAGTAGTTGACGCCGTCGACCTCACCTTTGCGTGGTGCTCGCGTGGTAGCCGAAACCGTCAGGCCCAGGTTCGAGCGGCGCTCGCGCACACGAGTGACGAGCGTACCCTTGCCTGCGCCTGACGGTCCAGAAATCACAAAGAGCTTGGAATCCTGAGCGCTCACTTATTTGGTCAGCTGCTCGAGGAGCTGCTCGCGCTGACGGACGCCGAGGCCCTGGACGCGACGGGTAGCGGAGATACCGAGCTCCTCCATGATCTTGGCGGCCTTGGCCTTGCCATAACCAGGGAGAGACTCGATGAGGGTGGAAACCTTCATGCGGGAAGCGATGGGGTCATCGGAGTTGAGCACGGACTCGAGGGACTTCTCGCCCTTCTTGATCTGCTCGCGAAGCTCAGCGCGGGCGTGACGTGCGGCAGCAGCCTTCTCAAGAGCCTGCTTGCGCTGCTCATCGGTAAGCTGAGGGAGTGCCATTCGTACCTCCAAAAAGTTGGGTTATATCTGATTCAATAATTGGCATTTTAGCACGTAGAACGTACAAAATGCCCAATCGCGGCTCCATAGGTTAGACGATACCCGCAAAAAGTGCAATATACTGCGCCCAAAGTTAAGCCCCTGACCTGCGATTCCACACAAAGGATGGGAAAGTTTACGCAGGCACAGGGGCTATTTTGTGCTAATGAGACCCAAAAGTGGTGACTTAGGGGAATCTTTTAGGCGACGTTTTCGACCAGCTCAGCGACAATAGCGTCAAAGGCGGCAACCGGATCGTCGGCGCCGGTGATGGGACGGCCCACCACAATGTGGCTTGCGCCCCGCTCGATAGCCTGGGAAGGCGTCGCCACGCGGGACTGGTCACCAAGGGCGGCACCCACCGGACGCACGCCCGGAGTCACGATCAGGGCATCGGGACCCAGCAGCTCACGCATGTCGTGAGCCTCCATCGGCGAGCACACGATACCGTCGATGCCGTTGGCTTGAGCGAGCTTTGCCAGGCGGGCGGCCTCCTCGGCCACGGGCGACTCGACGCCGA
>USAY01000039.1 GCA_900552755.1 uncultured Collinsella sp. | reverse complement strand
GAGGCCATTTCCCTGCTCGAGCCGCACAATGACCAGTTCGAGTATCCGGTCCATTGGGGCAGCGACCTGCAGACCGAGCACGAGCGCTACCTCACCGAGGTCGTGTTCCAGCGCCCCGTTTTCGTCACGGACTACCCGAAGGAGATCAAGGCCTTCTACATGAAGCAGAACCCGGACGGCAAGACCGTCGCTGCCATGGACTGCCTCGTCCCCGGCATCGGCGAGATCATCGGCGGCAGCCAGCGTGAGGACGACCTCGAGACGCTGCGCAACCGCATGCATGAGCTTGGCCTGAAGGAAGAGGACTACGGCTTCTATCTTGACCTGCGCAAGTACGGCTCTGCCCGCCACGCCGGCTTCGGCCTCGGCTTCGAGCGCTGCGTCATGTACCTGACCGGCATGGGCAATATCCGCGACGTCATTCCCTTCCCGCGCACGGTCAATAACTGCGATCTTTGATCGTGATCTCAATAAAGCAGCCGCAGGCCCGTTACCGGACCTGCGGCCTCTTTTCGTCAAAAACGCCGCTGCAGGCCTTCTGCAGCGGCGTTTGGTTATTCAGCAGTAAAAATCGCGGATCTTCTTGGCGCGGCTCGGGTGACGCAGCTTTCGGATCGCCTTGTTCTCGATCTGGCGGATGCGCTCGCGCGTGACGCCAAACTCGCGGCCGACTTCCTCGAGCGTGCGGGGATGTCCGTCGACAAGGCCAAAACGCAGCTCGATAACCTTGCGCTCACGATCGGCAAGCGAGTCGAGCACCTGGGTGAGCTGCTCCTGCAGCATGGAGAAGCTGGCGGCATCGGGCGGAACGATGGCCTGGGAGTCCTCGATGAAGTCGCCCAGCTGGGAATCCTCTTCCTCGCCGATGGGGGTCTCGAGCGAAACGGGCTCCTGCGAGATCTTCTGGATCTCGCGGACGCGGTCGGCGCTCATGTCCATTTCGGCACCGATCTCCTCGGGGGTCGGGTCGCGACCAAGGTCCTGAAGAAGCTGGCGCTGCACGCGGACGAGTTTGTTGATGGTCTCGACCATGTGCACGGGAATACGGATGGTACGGGCCTGGTCGGCGATAGCGCGCGTGATGGCCTGACGGATCCACCACGTGGCGTACGTGGAGAACTTAAAGCCCTTCTGGTAGTCGAACTTCTCGACAGCGCGAATCAGACCGAGATTGCCCTCCTGGATCAGGTCCAGGAACAGCATGCCGCGGCCGACATAGCGCTTGGCGATGGAGACGACCAGACGCAAGTTTGCGCTGATGAGCGCCTGCTTGGCTTCGAGGCCCACGTTCTCAATGCGCGTAAGACGACGCATCTCGGCACGCGTGAGTTCGAGCTCACCAGCATCGGCAGCCTCGAGCTTCTCGGTGGCCTCGAGACCGGCCTCGATCTTCATGGCCAGATCGACCTCTTCGGAGGCGGTCAACAGGTCGACCTTGCCGATCTCCTTGAGGTACATACGGACCGGATCGCCGGTCAGCATCACCGTGGAGGCATCGATGCCACGCACGCGTGAGCGTGAACGGGACGTGCGCACGGTGCGCTTCTTCTTGCTCTTGGAAGAACCCATCTCGGCGTCGGCCTGACGGGCCATCTTGAGCTCGTGATCGTCAAGCGAGCCGGAATCGTGCTCGTCGTCGTCATCGAAATCGTCGGTTTCGGCATCGTTATCGTCATCGTCGACGTCCATGGGGGCGTCGTCGTTACCGCTCGCGGAGATAATCTGGATGCCGCTGTTGCGCAGCGCGGAATACACCGCGGTGAGCTGCTCGTCAGAAACATCGATATCCTTCAGGGCGACCTGAATCTCGTCCTCGGTTACCGAAGTCCTGTTTGAGCCGTTGCCCATAAGCTTTGCAACGTAGGATTCCAGCCCAGTACCCGTGCTCTCAGTCTTTTTTGGCACAGATTCTCCCTTCATAGTCCACAGGACTCAATACTTTAGCACACACATTGACGTCTATACCCAAAAAGAGGACTGGATATAGGCGAGAATACGCTGGTTGACCACAACATCTAGGCTTGTTCGGTGCCCGCGGCCTCCAGGCCGATCAAGCGGAACGGGTCCGCCACGCCGCCGATCGACTTTTGCAGTTCGCGTTGACGCTGCGAATCCTGCGCGGCCTGAACGGTCAGCGCACGACGGGCCTCATCATCGAGTGAACGGTCCTGGCGCAGCTTGGCCTGTGCAGCACGCATGCGGCGTTTGATGGTGTAGAGCTCGAGCGTATCGAGCATAAACACGATGTTCGTCTCGGTGGGGTGCTTGCTCGTCGCCGAGATGCGCCCGGCACTCACAAGCGTTGCCGCCTCGGGACACACCGAGCGCGCCGCATCCATGCAGGCTGCAGGATCGGTTCCCGGCGGCGTTGCCAGAACGGCCCATGCGATGGACTCGTGACGTGGGTCAACCCACTCGATGGAGCAGATGCGGTCGGCATACGTGCGGAACAGGTCGGGGTAGCTCGTGAGCATGGTCAGCAGCTCGCGCTCCCCTGCCAAGGACTTGCGCTCAAGATCGGTAAGAACCATCGGCGCCGCCGCAGCAGGTGCGCCCGAACCGTCAGCCACAGGCACAGCGCCCATACCATCAGGCACATCGATCGGCGGAAGGTCGTCGACGACCTCCGCGGGCGCGACACCGTAGGCATCGAGCGGGACGTAGTCGTACGGCTCTTCTTCGACAGGCGCGGACACCGGCGGCGTCGCGCCCGATGCCCAAGTACCGCGACCGGCATCGTGAGAACCCGACGCCCGACCGCCCGCGCTACCGGACCGCTCAGCCTGTGCCCGCTGGCGTTCATAGTTTTGCTCGCGACGTCGTTCCGCATCTTCGCGCTTGGCGACATCGCGAAACACACGGCCCGAGCTCACACGCACGGTCTCCAGATCCAAACCCAGCAGATCGGCAATCTGGATAAAGTACGTATCGATCATATAGCTGTCGCGCAGCGGATAGATAAGCGTCAGCGCATCCTCCAGCGCCTTGGCACGACCGCCCGGCGTGGTGATGTCGCTCGACTCCTGCAGCGAACGGTAGACAAAATCCATAAGCGGCTCGGCCGCGTCGATGCGCTCCTGCAGCTCCTGGCCGCCGTGCGCCGTGATGAACTCCATGGGATCGTTACCGTCGGGCAGCACCACGCAGCGCAGGTCCATCGAATCCTGCTCGATAAACTGAATCGCACGGCGAGCGGCCTTCTGGCCCGCGGCGTCTCCGTCAAACATATAGACGATGCGCTTGGCAAAGCGGGTGAGCGTCTTGACGTGATGCTCCGTGAGCGCGGTGCCCAGCGTGGCGACGACGTTTTTAATCCCCGCCTCCCAGCAGGCGATGCAGTCGGTATAGCCCTCCACCACAATGGCGGTATCCTGCGCGACGATAAACTCCTTGGCCCAATTAAAGCCGTAGAGGTTTCGCTTTTTATGAAACACGCTCGTCTCGGCGGTATTGAGGTACTTGGGTTGGCCGTCACCCATGATGCGACCGCCAAAGGCAATGTTGTGACCCTGCTCATCAAAGATGGGAAACATCACGCGGTCGTAGAAGCGGTCGGCAAGCTGCCCGCGCCCGCGGCTCACGGCAACGTTGGCATCGATCATCTCCTGCGGAGTAAAACCCGCCTGAGACAGGTGCGACACCAGCGCGTTGCGGCCCGGCGCAAAGCCCAGGCAGTAGCGGCGGCAGACGTCACCACCCATGCCGCGGCTGGCAAAGTACTCACGCGGACGGCCGTCCTTACCACGCATAAGCATGGTGTGGTAGAACTGAGCAGTCTCGGCGCACAGATCGTAGATTCTCGCACGCTTAGTACCGCGCTCGCGGCGATCTCCGGTGTCATGCAGCTCAATACCCGCGCGGTCGGCCAAATAACGGATTGACTCGGGAAAGCTCAGGTTCTCGCGCTTCATGATATACGTGAAGACGTCGCCACCCTCGCCGCAGCCAAAGCAATGCCACACCTGCGTGGCGGGGATAATGTGGAAGGACGGTGTCTTCTCGCCATGGAAGGGGCAGCATCCCCAAAACTCATGGCCGCGAGGCTTGAGCTCGACCGTTTCCTGCACGATGGCAACCAGGTCAGACGCAGCGCGTACCTGGTCTTTTTCCTCATCGCTAATCACGGATGCTCACCCCCTGATCGCCCAAGATGTGACGAATATCTTCGATATTACCCTCGACGGTCGCGATCAACTCATCCAGCGAATCGAACACACGCGAGGGACGCAGCCAGCGCGTAAACGCCAGCGAAACGGAAGCGCCGTACAGGTCGCCCGTATAACCAATTAAATTAGCCTCGAGATGCGCAGATGCCGCATCGTCAGCATACGTTGGCGGCAGGCCGACGTTCACGGCAGCGGGCCACGCGGAGTCATCGACCAGCACCAGACCCTCATACACGCCATCGGCTGGCACCTGAATGCCGTCGGGAACCTGCAAGTTTGCCGTGGGAAAGCCCATGCCAGAACCCTCGTGACGGCCGCGAATAACACCGCCACGCACCATATACGGACGGCCGAGTAACTCAGCAGCAAGCTCCACATGGCCCTGTCCCAGCTCATGACGAATGCGGGTGGCGCAAATGGCCTCACCGCCCTCGTAAAGCAGGTCGTGACCATACACGTCAACGCCGTGCTCAGAACCCCAGGAGCGCATCTCGGCAACACCAGAAGCACCGCCACGACCCAGCCTAAAGTCACTGCCAACGCGAATCGAGCGAATGTCGACTACGCGTGACAGCAGTGCGAGAAAACCGACATGGTCGAGTGCCGCAACCTCAGGCGTAAAGGGAACGGCCACCACCGCATCGACCCCGGTTTGAGCCAAGGCATGCAGACGGTCGGCCGTCGTCATCAATTTTTGAGCGGGCGAAGGGCTCACCACAACGTCCGGGTCGGGATCGAAGGTAACCACGACCGCCTTACAGCCATGGGCACGGGCATCACGGACAAGCGCTTCGATGAGTTCCTGGTGTCCACGGTGAACGCCGTCGAACACGCCGATGGCAATCGATGCGGCACCCAAGTGCTCACACTCATCAAACGTATCGGCAGTAACGATGCGAGCCTCGTCCGACTCGCCCGCGAAAAAGACACGCGCGAGCTCGCGAGCGGACAATATCATCGAACACCGCCGATTGCCTGCGGAAATACGTGCTCCATGACAAAGCGGCCACCCTCAATGCGGGCGAGCGCCTTGAGTCCCCCATCGAGCACCAACGCAAACGGCGCCTTCGAGGCATCGAAATCGGCAAGCGCACGCTCAACGGGAATGCGTCGGCCGCAGAGCAGGTCGTCGGCAAGATTGCCCGGCAAGTCAACACGCGTGGCGCCCAGGGCCGCAATGGGATCCAGGGCAAAGCCAACAGCGGACTCGGGAGAAAGCTCCTCCACCGCATGACAGGCGCCAATGGAAACAACACCGGAGGCCGTGCGGCGCAGCGCGGAAATGTGCGCGGCGCTCTCGCAGGCGCGGCCCAGGTCGCGAGCGAGCGCACGTATATAGGTGCCCTTGCTCACCGAGAACGCCACTGTCCACACACACGTATCACCTTCGCCGCCCACGGCGATCAGGTCGGCGGCATAGACCTCGACGGGACGCGGAGGTAGGTCCACCGCATTGCCCTCGCGAGCAGACTTGTAGGCGCGAACGCCATTGACCGAGATAGCCGAAAACACCGGCGGCACCTGCATCTGCGGACCCAGCATGGAGGCCAAGTGCTCACGCGCATAGGCAGGATCGCGGAGCTCGTTGGCAACAGCCACCGTGCGGACCGCCTCGCCTTCCGCATCATCGGTATTGGTCTCGGCGCCAAACGAGATGTCGGCGACGTAGCTTTTGGTATCGAGCGTGAGCATACCCAGTAGACGGGTTGCCTGGCCCACGCCCACTACCATGACACCCGATGCCATGGGGTCGAGCGTGCCGGCATGGCCGACGCGCCGCTCATGGAGGGTGCGCCGGCACTGCGAAACCACATCGTGGGACGTGCAGCCCACCGGCTTATCGACAGCGAGCAGCATATTCAATTGAGAAGGCGTACGACGAGCCATGTACCATCCAAAAAGTTAAAGCTCGACGGTCACCGAAGCGGGATCCTCCCCTACCAGCTCGGCCAGCATGGGAAGTGCCACGGTGAGCGTCTCGAGAATCGTTCCGTTGTTGGAGAAACCGGCGGCAGCGGAATGTCCACCCCCGCCAAAGGCAGCAGCGATCTCAGACACGTTGAGGTCGCCCTTAGAGCGCAGGTTGCCGCGCACCTTGGTATCGCCCTCAATGCCCTTCAGGAACAGGCAGACCTCGACGCCCATCACCGAGCGCACCACATCGACCAGGCCGTCGCACTCATCCGAGGTGACACCGCAAGCCTCAAGGTCGCTCTGGTACGCGTAGCTATACGCAACGCGCCCGTGGGCCACCGTCTTGATGCGGCCCATAACGATGGACTTGAGGTGCAAAAACTCAACGCGCATGCTCTGGTATACCTCGAGTGCCACACGCGCCGGATCGGCACCGTGGGCAACCAGACGCGATGCCGCATGGAACGCGGCGGCATCGGCGTTTTGGTACTGAAAACGGCCGGTATCGGTAACCAAGCCACACAGCAGGCAGGTCGCAACGCCATCACGTGCGACAATGCCACAATTGTCCAAGAAACGGTCGATGATCATGGCGCAGGCTGCAGCTTCAACGCGCCTCAGACTGAGCTCGGCAAACTCCTCACGCGCCGGATGGTGGTCGAAACACACCACATGCTTGGAGCGACGAAGCACCTCGGCGGAATTATTGAGACGCTCGACGACCGGTACGTCCACCGAGATGAACAGGTCCGGGTTGCCAGTGTACGCAGATGCCGGCACCAGGCGATCGGAGCCTTCCATAAAGCGGTAGATGCGCGGAACCGGGTCATCGTCTGCCAGCAGCAGCGCAATGTCCTTGTTGGGGAAAAACTTCATGAGCGAAAGGCCCAGACCCAATACAGAGCCCAAAGCATCGCCGTCGGGAGAAGTGTGTCCCGAAATCGCAATGGAGGACGCACCCTCGATGAGCTCGAGGATGCGTCGCTGAATATCTGCAGACTCGCACGAAGCGAGGTCGGCGGAATTAGTCATCTAAAGCTGCCTCCTGGGCGGCATCCGCTATCGGATAGCCGTCCTCGTCCTTTTCGATCGCAAGCGTGGCGGGAACGTTTTCCAGCGCACGCGTGATGCGCTCGGCCTCATCGGTCGAGCGATCGATGCGAAAATCGAGCTCGGGCGTAACACGCCAATCGAGCGAGCGAGCCAACAGGCTACGAATACGGCCCTTGGCGCTTGCGAGCGCCTCCATGACCTCGTCGTAGCGGCTCGCATCGCACGACACGTACACGCGCGCGAACGAACGGTCCACCGCGACCTCGACCGCAGTCAAAGTAACCAGGTCGAGACGCGGATCGGAAACCTCAAAGAGCAGGATATAACCGAGCTTCTCGCGAAGCTGCTCGCCCAGACGGCGGGTTGCCTGCGTTTGCTTCATAGCGCTACCCCCTACTCGGTACGGGCAACCTGGTCGATGCGGTAACCCTCGATCTGGTCGCCGGGCTTGATGTCCTGGAAGTTCTCCAGGCCAATGCCGCCCTCGGAACCGCTCTTGAGGCTCTTGGCCTCGTCCTTGTAGTGGCGCATCGAGGCGATCTTGCCGTTGAAGACCACGATGCCGTCGCGCACCAGGCGCACGGAATCGGTCGCGGCGATCTCGCCCTCTTCGACGCGGACACCGGCGGCGATACCGACTTTGGGCACCTTGAAGGTGTCCAGGACGGTCGCGGTACCCGTGGCGACCTCGACCTCGGTGGGCTTGAGCATGCCGATGCGGGCGGCGTCGAGCTCCTCGAGGCACTTATAGATGACGTCGTAGCAACGGATCTCGACGCCCTCGCGCTCGGCGGCGGAGCGGGCCTTACCGTCAGGGCGGACGCCAAAGCCGATGATGATGGCATTGGAGGCGTCGGCCAGGACCACGTCGGTCTCGTTGATGGCACCAACGGCGGAGTGGATCGTGTTGATGCGAACCTCGGACTGATCCATCTTGTCGAGCGAGTCCTGAAGGGCCTCGATGGAGCCCTGGACGTCGGCCTTGATGATCAGGTTGAGCTCCTTGACCTCGGCGTCGGCGATGGTCTCGAAGAGGTTCTCGAGCGTGACGTGCTTGACGCGGCTCTGCTCCTCGATACGGGCCTTGAGCGAACGCTCGTCGGCAAGGGCACGAGCCTCGCGCTCGTCCTCGAACACGCGGAACTCATCACCGGCGTTGGGCACGGACTGCAGGCCCAGGATCTCGACGGCGTCGGAGGGACCGGCCTCGGTGACGGCGCGGCCCTTGGGGTCGAGCATGGCGCGGACGCGGCCGTAGGTAAGGCCGGCGACCAGCGTATCGCCCACGTGCAGGGTACCGCGGGTCACGAGCACGGTAGCGACCGAGCCGCGGCCCTTGTCAAGCTTGGCCTCGAGGACGTTGCCGGAGGCAAAGGTGTCCGGGTTGGCCTTAAGCTCGAGCACGTCTGCCTGGAGCAGCACGGTCTCCAGAAGGTCGTCGATACCGATCTTCTGCTTGGCCGAAATGTTGACGAACATGTTCTGTCCGCCCCACTCCTCGGGGATGACGCCGTACTCGGTGAGCTCCTGGCGCACGCGGTCGGGGTTGGCGCCCGGCTTATCGATCTTGTTGACGGCGACGACGATGGGTACGCCGGCGGCCTTGGCGTGGTTGATCGACTCGACCGTCTGGGGCATGACGCCGTCGTCGGCGGCAACGATCAGGATGACGATGTCGGTCACCTTGGCGCCACGGGCACGCATGGCCGTAAAGGTAGCGTGACCCGGGGTATCGATGAAGGTGATCTTGCGGTCGTTGATCATGACCTGCGAAGCGCCGATGGCCTGCGTAATGCCGCCCGCCTCGCCGGCAGCAACGCCGGTGTGACGGATGGCGTCGAGGAGGCTCGTCTTGCCGTGGTCGACATGGCCCATGACGGTGACGACCGGGGCGCGCGGCTTAAGGTCGGCGGGATCGTCGTAGAACGAGAAGGTGTTCTCCTCCTCGGGGGTGATGATCTTGATCTGACGGCCCAGATCGTCGGCAACGAGCTCGACGAGGTCGTCGGACATGGACTGCGTCATCGTGAGCGGCGTGCCCAGCAGGAACAGGCGCTTGATGATGTCGTTGGCCGGAACGTCGAGCGCCTCGGCGAGCTCCTGGACCGTAACGCCCTGGGAGACCTTGATGGCATCGAGTTCCTCGGGGTTCACGCCCTGGGCCAGTGCCTCCTCTATCTTGCGCTCCTCCTGAGCCTTTGCAGCCTCGCGCTCACGCTTCTCCTTGCGCTTCTTACGACGACCGGTGGACTCGCGAGAGGCCTCCTCGACGGCGGCACGAGCCTCCTCGAGCACCTTCTCACGGCTGTACTCCTCGGCCTCGCGCGCCATGCGGCTGTAGTGGTCCTCTTCGTTGCTGTGGCCGCCCTTGCGCTTTTTGCCCTTGCCCTGCTTGTCGGGGTTGGGGAAGTCCATGCCGGCAGCGACATTGTTGCTGGCGTTGGTGCGATGGCTATGCGGACGGCTCTCGGAGGCGTTGCGCTCGGAGTTGTTGTCTGAGGCGTTGCGATCGTTACGACGGCCACCGCGGCGGTCGTTGTTGCCGCCACGACGGTTACCGCGCTCGGCGGCGCGCTCGGCCTTGGCCTTGTCTTCGGCGTCCTTCTTCTCCTTGAGCACGGTCTCCTGTGCGGCGATCTGGTCGAGCAGCGAACGGAAGCGCGAACCGGAGTCGGAAGCGGGGACGGCGCGGCGCTGAGCCTCGCGGGCAGCCTCCTCCTTCTCGCGGGCAAGGCGCTCCTGCTCGGCCTTCTTCTTGGCCTCGGCCTCGGCGCGGGCAGCCTCCTCGGCAGCCTGGGCTGCGGCAAACTGGCGGCGCTCCTCCTCACGTGCCTTCTCGGCGGCGATGCGCTCGCGCTCGGCCTCGGCGGCGCGTGCGGCCTCCTCGGCGGCAGCGGCCTGCTCCTCGGCCAGCTTGGCGGCCTCGACTTCCTGGGCGCGGGCCTCGATCACCGAGGCGAGCTGCTTGCGGACCATGGCGACGTATGCGTCCTCCAGAGCGGAGGAAGCGGACTTAGCGGGAATCTTCATTTCGGCGAGATGACCCATCAGTTCCTTGGAGGTCATGCCGAACTCTTTGGCCAGGGTGGACACACGGACTTTTGCCATATGACTTCACCTACCCTTTCTGGCACCTTGGGTGCCTAGAGACTGAACGAGCGTGGGAGACGCGCCAGGACCCGCCCGGCGCGACCGCGCGCTAGATCAGGTCCTCCGCATCATCGAAGGCGTCGGTATCGTGGACACCGCAGAAACGGGAGCCGGGACGGGCCTGGTTGCGGCACTGGATGCCGTCCTCGGACACGAACTCGCAGCGACGGACGTCCTCGTCCTCCTCGTCACCGATCAGGTCGGCGGCGGGCTCCTCGTGAACGGGAACATTCTTGAGGATGTCGGCGGCAAGGGTCTCGGACTTAATGTCGATGTGCCAGCCGGTCAGGCGCGCGGCGAGGCGGGCATTCTGGCCCTCCTTGCCGATGGCGAGGGACAGCTGGTCATCGGGCACGATGACGCCGGCGTAGGCCTTCTCCTCGTCGATAAGGACGCGGGTGACCTTGGCAGGCGACAGGGCGTTGGCGACGTAGACGGCCGGATCGGCATCCCACAGGATGACGTCGACGCGCTCGCCACGGAGCTCGCCCACGACAGCGCGAACACGGCTGCCCTTGGGGCCGACGCAGGCGCCCACGGGATCCAGACGGTCGTCGAGCGAGTGGACGGCGACCTTGGAGCGCTGGCCGGGCTCGCGGGCGATCGACTTGATCTGGACGGTGCCCTCATAGATCTCGGGCACCTCCTGCTCAAACAGCCGACGCATGAGCTCGGGGTGGGTACGGGAGATGACAATCGGCGGACGGCTGTGCTCGCCACGAACCGGCTGCAGGTTGGAGTTGGGGTCGCGAACGTCGATGATCACGGCCTTGATGTGCTGGTTGTGCAGGTAGCGCTCGCCCATCGGACGCTCGTTGCGCTCGTTCTCGTAACGGCGCTGGTCGAAGTGCGGCAGCTCGGCCTCGACGCCCTCGCGAATCTTGACAATCGTGAAGTCGGGTGTGGACTGCAGCACGGTACCGCTGATGAGGTCACCGATGCGGCCGGAGAACTCCTCGTAGATCTGCTCGCGGGCGGAGTTACGCACGATGGCGTTAATCTCGGCCTTGGCGTGCTGGGCAGCGATGCGGCTCGTGTTCTTGGGAGTGACGTCGATCTCCTCGAACTCGGTGAAGTTGCCCTCCTCGTCCATGGAATCGTCGATCGGCTCCAGGCGGTAGACGTAGATCTTGCCGGTGGTGCGGTCGATGGTCACCTTGGCGCCCCACTCAAGATGCAGGATCTCGGCATAGCTCTTGGCGAGCGACTGCTCCAGGCGGTCGATCAGGTAGAGCTGGTCGATGTGCTTCTCCTGGCAAAGCTCCATCAGGGCGGACATCATGTCGGATGCTGCCATCTTACTTTCCTTCCTTCGCGGGCTTGAAGTCGTAGGTGGGCTTCAACTTGCACTTTTTAACATCAGAGAAATCGAGGGTAACGGACTCGCCGCCCTCGAGCTCAAGGGTCACGTTCGTCTCGGTGGCGGCGGCAATCTTGCCGGCGTACTTGCGACGACCCTCGGTGGCGGTGGAGGTGAGCTCGCAGTTCTCGCCCACAAAGCGGGCAAAGTCGCACGGGCGGCGTAGCGGGCGCGCCATGCCCGGGCTCGACACCTCGAGCGTATAACTCGAAGAGATGGGGTCGAGCTCCTCAATCACATCGCCGACCCATTTGGTGTTGGCCGTGACGTCGTTGAGCGACAGGCTCTGACCCTCGGCACCCTCGATACGCACGCGCACGCAGGGGGCCTTGGTGGCACCCACGAGCTCGACGTCGACGATGTCGACATCGTGCTGGGGAGCGACGGCCTCGAGCGCGTCGATGATCGCCTGCTCGGTCTTGGTCTTGACCATTGCGGCACCTCCATCCATACAAAAAAGAAGCGGGGCCGAAACCCCACTTCTTTCAATTACAACTTCATTTGCAAGCAAACTATACCAATAGCTGCGGAAACGTGCAAGCACAGTACGAATCTGCAGGTCAGCGTGCGCACAGCTTCTCCACAAGAATAGGACAATTGACCGCAGACATCAGGGCAGGTACATGAAAAACGAGGGACGACCCAATCGGATCGCCCCTCGTCTTTTATGCGTCAGTTAAGCGCGCAATGCTTACTTGACCACCAGGTTGACCAGCTTGCCGGGCACGCAGATGGCCTTGACGACCGTCTTGCCGTCGAGCCACTTGGCGACGGCGGTCTCGGCAGCAGCCTGCATTTCCTCGTTGGAGGCATCGCGGGCCACGTCGATGCGGCCACGGACCTTGCCGAGTACCTGGACGACGATCTGCACCGTGTCCTCGATGGACTCGGCCAGGTCGAACTCGGGCCAGGCGGCGGTGTAAGCGTTGCCCTCGCAGCCGAGCGCCTCGTGCCACAGCTCGTCGGCCCAGAACGGGCAGATGGGCGCCAGGACGCTCACGATGTCCTTGGCCACGCCGTAGCACAGGGCCTTGTCGCGGTCAGCACCCTCGGTGGCGTTGAGGTAGGCGCTCGCCGCGTTGACGAGCTCCATGACGGCCGAGATCGCGGTGTTGAACTGGCCGCGATCGAAGTCCTCGGTGCACTTGGCGATGGTGCGGTGACGCTCACGGTAGAGCTTCATCGCGGTCTCGCCGAGCACGGACTTGTCGAAGGCCACGTTGGCGTCACCCGACTGGACGAGCTGCCACACGATACGCCAGGCGCGCTTGATAAAGCGGTTGGCGCCCTCGACGGCCTTGGGATCCCAGTCGAAGTCCTTCTCGGGCGGGGCGATAAACAGGATCGCCAGACGCATGGTGTCGGCGCCGTAGGGCTCGATAACCGAGCTCGGGGGCACGACGTTGCCTTTGGACTTGGACATGGTGTCGCCGTTCTCGTCCTTGACCATGCCCTGGCACAGCAGGTTGGTGAAGGGCTCGTCAACACTCAGCAGACCCAGGTCGCGCAGCGCCTTGGTAAAGAAGCGGCTGTAGAGCAGGTGCAGAATGGCGTGCTCGATGCCACCGATGTAGTTATCGACGGGCATCCAACGGTCGGCTGCCTCGCGGGAGAAGGGCAGCTCGGTGTTGTGCGGATCGGTATAGCGCAGGTAATACCAGCTGGAGCAGGTAAAGGTGTCCATGGTATCGGTCTCGCGCTTGGCCGGGCGGCCGCAGACCGGGCAGGTGGTCTCGTAGAACTCCTTGCACTCGGCAAGGGTTTCGCCAGCGCCCAGGTCCAGGTTCTCGGGCAGCGTCACCGGCAGCTGATCCTCGGGCACGGGCACGATGCCGCAGTGCTCGCAGTGGATGGCCGGGATGGGGTTGCCCCAATAGCGCTGACGGGAAATGAGCCAGTCGCGCAGACGGAACTCGACCTTGCGACGACCACAGCCCATGGCCTCGAGGTCGGCCACGATCGCAGCCTCGCCCTCGGAGTGCTTGCCGCCGCGCATTCCGGTGTACTTGCCGGACTGGACGAGCGTGCCCTCGGCAGCGTGGGCGCAATCCCAGTCGACGGTCTCGGCATGGAAGGTATCGATGGTCTCGCCGCTGGCCTCGACGGCAGCGCGATCCTCATCGTCCAGGATGATCGGCACGATCGGCAGGTCGTACTTACGGGCAAACTCAAAGTCGCGCTGGTCGCCACAGGGAACGGCCATGACGGCACCGGTACCGTAGTCGGCAACGACATAATCGGCAACCCACACGGGGACCTTCTCGCCGTTGACGGGGTTTACCACATAGCGGCCCGTGAAGGCACCGTGCTTCTCGAGGGTGCCCTGGGCACGCTCGACGGCAGAAATATGCTTGGAGTCCTCGACGATCTTGGTGACGGCCTCCTCGTACTCCGTGCCCTCGACGAGCTCGTGCAGGCCGGCGTACTCGGGAGCCAGGACAAAGAAGGAGACGCCAAAAAGGGTATCGGCACGCGTGGTGAAGACGGTGATCTTGCCCTCGTCGCCCTCGATGGGCTCGCCATCTTGGTCGCACAGGGTAAAGTCGACCTCGGCACCCTCGGAGCGACCGATCCAGTTGGCCTGCATCTGCTTGACGCGCTCGGGCCAGCCGGGGAGCTTCTCCAGGTCGTCGAGCAGCTCCTGAGAGTACTCGGTAATCTTGTAGTACCACTGCTCAAGGTCGCGCTTCTCGGGCTCGGTGCCGCAGCGCCAGCACTTACCCTCGGTAACCTGCTCGTTGGCCAGAACGGTCTTGCAGGTGGGGCACCAGTTAACCGGGTTCTTCTTGCGATAGACCAGGCCCTTTTCCCACATCTTCTCAAAGATCCACTGACCCCAGCGGTAGTAGTCGGGGCTGCAGGTCTTGACCATGCGATCCAGATCGTAGGAGAAGCCCATGCGCTTCATCGTGGCGAGCGCCTGGTCCATGTTCTTATACGTCCAGGCGGCAGCCTGCGTGTTGTGCTTGATGGCGGCGTTCTCGGCAGGCAGGCCAAAGGCGTCAAAGCCGATGGGATGCAGCACGTCGTAGCCGCGCATGCGGGCCTGACGGGCCATGGCATCGCCGATGGTATAGTTGCGCGCGTGGCCCATGTGCAGGTCGCCCGACGGATACGGGAACATCTCGAGCACGTACTTCTTGGGCTTGCTGTCGTCGGTGTCGACGGCAAAGAGGTTGGAGTCCTCCCAGGCCTTCATCCACCTGGACTCAATGGCCTGCGCGTCGTAGGCAGGAATTTCGTCCTTATGATCTGTGCAATCGCACATATCAGCTCCTTTAATCTTAGCTGGGGTCGGTCGGCTAGGCTTTGCTCGCTGCTGCGGACAGTCCTGCTCGCACGAAGGCCACATTAAGTGGCCTTCGGCTCGTGCG
>USAY01000038.1 GCA_900552755.1 uncultured Collinsella sp. | reverse complement strand
GCCGACCCGTTCCTTGATAACCAGAACGTCCCCGCGATGAGGGACGTCCAGAACCGCGACCCCCGTCGGAGCCGCGGCGATAGTCATTTGTCATACTCAGCTACCGTCTTGTTACTGAGCGGTCGCGGTCGAGCTAGCGCCCGCGGCTGCATCCTGCGAAAAATCAAGTGTAACGCTCTCGCTGGGCTCCACCATGCCATAAGCACCCGCAAGGTCGCGAATGCGCGTGTCGGCACCATAGACCGAATGCATGACCTCCAGGTCGGAGCTCTCGTCGGTCGCCTTCTCGAGCGTGTTGGTAAGCGCGGCGTTGCTGTTGAGCACCTGGGCCGTAACGCCGGCGAGCGCCACGCGGGCGACACCGATCGCCATGAAGATGGCCGCAATGATGCAAAACGTTTTAAGAACGCTCATGAAAACCGGGCTTACCGCCTGGTTTGCCTGACGGCCCGCGCCCGTGTAGACATCAAAGCGCGGCGTGCGCTGCTCGCGGGGAGCAACGGGAGCCTGCGGTGCCTCACGGTAGGCGGGCATGGCGTTCATATCATAGGCGAGTGCTGCGTTTGAGGTGTTGTAGCCCATGATATGCCGCCTCCCATCCCGAGTACGTTGGTAGTGTGTTTAAGCTTCGTTTGTGGTACGAGCGGGAGGTCCAATATCGCGCGGTCGCGTCTACAGACGCTGCGCCACGCGGATCTTGGCTGATCTCGCCCGAGGGTTGCGCGCAACCTCATCGGGTTGGGCAACCAGGGGTTTGCGGGTGATGACCTTGAGTATCGGCACGTTGCCGCACACGCACACCGGAATCTCCGGCGGACACGTGCACCCCTGGCTCATCTCCTTAAAGTGGTTCTTTACGATACGGTCCTCGAGCGAGTGATACGAGATGACGCAGATACGTCCGCCCGGGTTGAGCCACCTGGTGGCGGCATCAAGCCCTCGTTCGAGCACATCGAGCTCGTGATTGACCTCGATGCGAATGGCCTGGAAACTTTTCTTGGCCGGGTGTCCGCCATGCCGACGAGCGGCAGCCGGGATACCCGCCTTGATGATCTCGACAAATTGGCCGGTGGTTTCGATCGGTTCTTGCTCGCGGCGGCGCACGATCTCGCGCGCGATCTGCGAGGCAAACTTCTCTTCGCCGTAGACGCGTAGAATCCGGGCGAGGTCGTGTTCGTTATAGGTGTTGATGACCTCAGCTGCGTTTAAGGTGTTATTACCCGGATCCATCCGCATGTCCAATGGGGCGTCCTCGTTATACGAAAAGCCCCTGCCAGGGATATCGAGTTGCGGTGACGAAACGCCCAAATCGAACAGGAAGCCATCGACCCCGGGCACCTCGGCCGAGCAAAGCAGCTCGTCCAAGTCGCCGAAGTTGCCCTTCAGCAGCTGGTGCGGAACTCCGGGAACCTCGCGGTCCAGACGGGCGCCAGCGGCCTCGAGGGCCATGTCGTCCTGATCGACGCCGAGCAAAAGGCCCGTCTCCCCCACCTGCGCGGCCATCTTTACCGAATGGCCGGCACCGCCAAGGGTGCAATCGCAGACAACGGAGCCGCTCTTTAGCCGCAGCGACTCAAGCACTTCGCCGAGCATGACAGGTTCATGCCGATATTCTTGTGTCAAGATCCCACGCTCCATCCGTTACCCGTGCCTTGCCCTTACGAGAAGAAGAGGTCCAGCAGGGCCTCATCGTCATCGTCCTCATCGGCCGCGGCGCGATCCCAAACCTCAAGGTGGTCGTAGTTGCCCACAACCGTGACCTCGCGGTCGAGGTTCGCCTGCTTGCGGAGAGACTCGGAAAGACCGATACGACCGGCGCCGTCCACGTCCATCGACGTGGTGCGCTTGTTGATCGCCCTCATGAGCTTCTGGTCGTTAATGTCACGCGGGTTAAAACCCTCGTGGCCCTCACGACCCGCGAAGAGTCCTTCGACCCACTTATCGAAGGCCTCGGCAGAGAACACGTACAGAGCATCGACATCCAGGGCTTTGAACACGCGAACGTGCTCTCCAAGTTCCTCGCGAAGGGGTGCAGGCAGGGACAGACGACCTTTTGCATCGAGATTGCGCTCGTATGCACCAGTCATTCCCATGTGCGCCCTCCCCTCGGTTACTCAGATGGCACGTACGCGGGGAACCACCCCGCCTGTCGACGTCATTAATAATATGGGGAACCGCCCCATTTTTCAACACCTTTCCCCACCCCTTCCCCCACCCCGCCCCACCACTCCACCCTCCATATATTGCAAAACACCCCCAAGCATATGTTCGAAAACACAATATGTTGTGTTTACAGCAACGACGGGATGCCACCTGTGGCACCCCGCCTTTCAACCTCAACCTTCAAGTTGACCTTGAGGCGATTTTTGCGTCCCCTTACATGCCGTTCACATCGCCCCCAAACTCCCCCACCCACGGTACACACGGCCCACCACCGCGTCGGTGTCTGGCGAAAAATGGGACGGGCCCCAGATTGCCCATGCGCGCGCAAAAGCACGCCGCAGCAATCTGGGGCCCGTCCCCAAATACCTATAAATATGCAGGCCAGCGATGTGTTAACGATGCGCCAGCGGATGCGCCGCCAGATAGACCTCGGTCAGTTGCGTTCGGTCGACATGCGTGTAGACCTGCGTGGTCGAAATATCGGCATGGCCCAAAATCTCCTGCAGCACACGCAGGTCGGCACCGCCCGCGAGCATGTGGGTGGCAAAGGAGTGGCGCAAGGTATGGGGATGGAGCCCCACCAGCCCCACCTGACGCCCATACCGCTCGCATATCGCATGCACGGCCTGGCGCGACAGGCGACGTCCGTTCTTATTTAAAAAAACCGCCGAGGTCTCGGTTCCGCGGGCATGGGCCGCCAAGCGAGAACGTCCCTCAGTTACATAGAGCGTCAGAGCTCGCGCCGCGCTTCCCACCAGTGGGGACAGGCGTTCCTTTGAGCCCTTACCGCGAACGAGTACAAAACCATCGTCAATATGGATATCGCCCACATCGAGCCCAACCAGCTCACTCACACGCAAACCGCATCCGTAGAGCACTTCCAAGATGGCATGGTCGCGCAGTCCCATCTCGCCCTCGGGAAAGTCTTGATCGAGCAGCGCCGAGACATCCTCCACCGATAGATACTCCGGCAAACGCTCAGCCTTTTTAGGCAGGCGCAACGCCGCCGTTGGATTTTGGGCCACAGCCCCATCGCGCACCAAAAAGGCATGCAGGCCCTTCACGGCCGCAAGCGCACGCTCCACCGAGGCATCGGAATAGCCCCCATCGCGACGGTCGGCGACAAAGCCCTCCACGACCTGACGAGTCACCTCTTCAAAAGACACAATACCCGCCCGCTCCAGATAGGCGCAGTACGTCGTCAGGTCACGACGATAGGCCGCAATCGTGTTGCGCGCCAAACCCCGCTCGACCGCGAGGTAATCGAGATACTCCCCCGCCGCCACGGCGAGCGACGAGGGAGTAGCTTCGGTATGTTCTTTGTTCGCCGGCACCCTTAGTCCGTAGCGAGGTTCATGGGCGTCACCTGCAGGCGATTGACACCCTCGTGCTGACCGATCGAGGCACGCACGAACTCTCGGAACAGCGGCTGCGGGTTGGTCGGGCGGCTCTTGAACTCGGGGTGAGCCTGGGTTGCCACATACCACGGATGCACGTCGCGCGGCAGCTCGACCATCTCGACCAGGCGCTCGTCGGGCGACAGACCCGAGATAACCAAGCCGGCGTCCTCGAGCTGGTCACGGAAAGCGTTGTTGAACTCAAAGCGGTGACGGTGACGCTCGTAGACGAGTTCCTCACCATATGCCTCGCGAGCAAGGGTATCGGCGGCGAGCTTGCACGGATAGGCGCCCAGGCGCATGGTGCCGCCCTTCTCGGTCACGTCCTCCTGCGAGCTCATCAGATCGATGACGCTATACGGACCGTCCGGATCAAACTCGGAGGAGCTGGCACCGGCAAGGCCAACGACATTGCGGGCGAACTCGCACACGGCGACCTGCATACCCAGGCAAATGCCCAGATACGGAATCTTGTGCTCACGGGCAAACTCGGCCGCGAGGATCTTGCCCTCCAGGGCGCGCTTGCCAAAGCCGCCGGGGACCAGGATGCCCGAGGCGTCGCCCAGAACCTCGGAGACATTCTGCTCGTCGAGGCTCTCGCCGTCGACCAGCTGGACGTCCACATGGCGATCGTAGAAGACGCCCGCATGGTGCAGGGCCTCGATAACCGACAGGTACGCATCGGGCAGCTGCGTGTACTTACCCACGACGGCGATCTTCACCTTGTCGGCGTGATGGTTGGCGTGATTCTGTTTGCGCAGGAACTCGTTCCACTCGCTCATGTCGCGCTCACGCGGATCCAGACCCAGGCGCTCGCAAATGCGCAGGTCAAAGTCCTGCTCGGCAAGCAGCTGCGGAACATCGTAAATGCTCGCGCAGTCCTCGTTGGTAAAGACGCAATCGGTGTCGACGTCGCAGAAGCTTGCGATCTTTCCGCGGATAGCGTCATCGATATGGTGGTCGGAGCGCAGCACGATGATATCGGGCTGGATGCCAAAGCTGCGGAGCTCCTTGACGGAATGCTGCGTGGGCTTGGTCTTGACCTCATGGGCGGCGGCGATATAGGGAACGAGCGACACGTGGATGTAGCAGACGTTCTCGGGGCCGGCCTCCTTGCGGTACTGACGGATGGCCTCGACAAACGGTTGGGACTCGATGTCGCCGATCGTGCCGCCCAGCTCGGTGATGACTACATCGGAGCCGGTCTGCTCCTCGATGCGGCGGAACTTGTCCTTAATGGCATTGGTGACGTGGGGAATCACCTGCACGGTACCGCCCAAAAAGTCGCCGCGACGCTCGCGGGCGATTAGGCTTTTGTAGATGGCACCGGTCGTAAAGTTGGAATCGCGGGTCAGGTTCTCATCAATAAAGCGCTCGTAATGACCCAGGTCCAGGTCGGACTCGTAACCATCCTCGGTAACGAAGACCTCACCATGCTGGAACGGGCTCATGGTACCGGGGTCGACGTTCAGATACGGGTCGGCCTTCTGCATCGTTACTTTGTAGCCACGCGACTTGAGCAGACGGCCCAGCGAGGCCGCGGTGATACCCTTGCCCAGGGACGAAACCACGCCACCGGTTACGAACACATGCTTGGTCATATTGAGTTACCTGCGCTTCCCGTAGAAGTTGTTTATCCACATCTTACGGGTCTTCATTGTAATACTCGCACCGCGAACCGTTCGCAATTTTTCTCGCGTGCGATTGCATTTCTCATTCTTGAAACAAAACGCCGCCCGGTTTCCCAGGCGGCGTCGCTATGGCAAGGGTTACATGCTGCTATCGATCAGCAGCCTCGTCCTCAAGCATTTCTTGAACGAGCATGCCGGTACGGACGCCCTCAAGATACCACTCGCCACGTTCGGTGAGGCAAATACCATTTGCAAGCTGACCGCCGTCTTCGCTATAACGCGAGACGACATCAATCATGCCTTCGGAATCCAAGCGATCGATTGCGGCGCGGGCACGATACGGCGAAACCCCCACGCGCTCGGCAAGCGTTTTGCGCGAGAAACCATACGGCCCGCCATTGTCTTTGGTTTGCTGGTCGATCTCCATCAACACCAGCACCTCGACACGCTTCATATCGTTGACACTCGCACGACCCTTGCCCGCCATAGCAGCCTCCTCAAACCGAGCACGAGCATCTAACGCGCCGTGCGCGACCGACACACCTCACGATGGCAGGTAATATCCATCATGCGGCATCCCGCTAAGGATGAAACAGTTACGGTTATTGTATACCGCTCAAATTGTCTCTAGGCAGGTAAACAGCTATTTTTCGCCGAAATAGGCGCTTTATTGATCAAAAAGCCGTACCGGGCGCTAACCCGATACGGCCAAAATGCAATGCAATTACCGCGGTGCTTCAAACTTAGCGATGGAAGAAACCGCGGCGCTCAAACTTGGGCTCACAGCACACGTTGATACCAAGTTTGCGCAGTACCGTCTCGTCCGTCGGCGAGATAATCACGCTAAAGAAGGCATCGCAACCGCGCAGCTGCTCCAGGCCCGAAAGGACGCGAGCGGCCGTCTCACTCGTGGCCGAGGTGATCGACAGCGCCATAAGTGTCTCGTCGGTGTGGAGGCGCGGGTTTTTGCTGCCCAGGAAATGCGTCTTGAGCTTGCTGATGGGCTCGATCGCCTCATCGCTAATGACCTCGAGCTCAAGGTCGACGCCCGAGACATGCTTGAGGGCGTTCATAATGAGCGAACTTGCGGCACCCAGGCGCGTGGAGGTCTTACCGGTCACCACGGAGCCATCGGGCATGACCATGGCACCCACGGGACCACCCGTCAGCTGCTCCCTGGTGAGGGCCGCCGAGCGCGCCGGTGAGTAGTTCTTATCGATGCCGGCTTTCTTCATAATAATCTTGAGACGGTCGACTTGCTCATCGCCCACGCCGGTACGGCGCACATTTTCGACCGCGGTAAAGTAGCGGCGGACGATCTCCATCTTGGAAGCGTCGCGGCAGGCATCGTCATCGGTGATGGCAAAGCCGACCATATTGACGCCCATGTCCGTAGGACTCTGGTAGGGGCTCTTGCCCAGAATCTTTTCCATCAGAGCACGGACCACCGGGAAGGCCTCGACGTCGCGGTTGTAGTTGACCGTGGTCTTGTTGTAGGCCTCAAGGTGGAACGAATCGATGATATTGGCGTCGTCGAGGTCAGCCGTGGCGGCCTCGTAGGCAATATTGACCGGATGCGTCAGAGGAAGATTCCAGACCGGGAAGGTCTCGAACTTGGCATAGCCGGCGGCGGTACCGTGCTTATGCTCGTGATACAGCTGCGAGAGGCAAGTGGCGAGCTTGCCCGAGCCGGGGCCGGGTGCCGTCACGACAACGAGCGGACGCGTGGTCTCGACAAACTCGTTCTTGCCGTAGCCATCATCGGACACGATCAGATCGACATCGTGCGGGTAGCCCTCGATGGGATAGTGCAGCTTGGCAGGAATGCCGAGCGCGTTCAGGCGGTTGCGGAACACATCGGCAGCAGGCTGGCCGGCGTACTGGGTGATGACCACAGCCGCGACAGCAAAACCGTTGCCGCGGAACAGGTCGACCAGGCGCAAAACGTCCTCGTCATAGGTAATGCCCAGGTCACCGCGAGCCTTGTTCTTCTCGATGTGGTTCGCGTTAATGGCGATGATGACCTCGACGTCGTCGGCTATGCTCTTGAGCATGCGGAACTTGCTATCCGGTTCAAAACCCGGCAGCACGCGGCTCGCATGATAGTCATCGAACAGCTTGCCGCCAAACTCCAAATAGAGCTTGCCACCAAACTGTGAGATGCGCTCCTTAATGTGAGCAGCCTGCAGCTCGATATACTTCGCGTTGTCGAAACCCTGGCGCATATATGGCTCCCGTCCCGTTTCCATTTAATGTTCTAGGCGATTATAACGGAGCAGACCCTCCCCAACGCCCAAGCAATCAACTGGCACTAACCAAACACGCCATCGATAAGTTGCGGTGAAATAGTTCCCGTTTAACCCCTCAAGACGGCCAAACAGGAACTATTCCACCGCAACTTCCCCTTTTTGGTTCAAACAAACCTGGCCTTTGTATCAATAATGGAAACGTCGCAGGTGGAGCATAAGTCAGCGAAAGCCCGCCAGAGCGAGCAAGGTGACGTGAAAGAGGAGGGCATAGGCCTTTTGGCCATGCCCGACGATTGAACGTCAGATTGCCGCTCTGGCGGGCTTGCAGCGTCGAGTGGTTCCGGCGTTTGTAAAACGCCGGAACACAAGAGCGCCCCCTCCCGCGCACGGAACGGAAGGGGGCTAAAGGTAGGAGTCTACCGGTGGGTTTACCCCACCGGACAGACGATGACCAGGTGATCCTCTACAGGATCGTCAAGGTTTCCGTGGGGTACCCATTGGGTACTTAGAGCAGCACGCAGGCGACGGTCAGGATGACGGCGCAGACGACGGAGAGAGCGACGATGAGCTTAAGGGCAAACTTGAGCCAGGTCGTCCACTCGATCTTGGCCAGGGCGAGACCGCCCATGATGGCGCCGGAGGTCGGGGTGAACAGGTTCACGACACCGATGGCGGCGGAGAAGATCATGACCATGACCTCGGGCGAGAAGCCAAGCTTAACAGCCAGCGGTCCCATGATGGGCATGGAGACGGTGGCCATACCGGAGGTCGAGGGGATCAGGAAGGACAGGCCGAAGTAGACCAGGAAGCTCATGGGAGCGAAGATCACGCCGGACAGGCCAGCCAGGGCATTGGCGGCAGCGTCGAGGACGAAGACGTCGAGGCCGGTGTTAGCCATGAGGACGGAGATACCACGGGCGAGGGCGATAACGAGAACAACGGACATCATGTCGGCAGCGCCGGTGATGAAGGTGTTGACGATCTGCTTCTCGGACAGGCCACCGATGATACCGATCAGGACGGCCATGAGGAAGAACCAGGTGGAAGCCTCGTCGAAGTACCACTGGCCAATGGGCAGGCCGGTGATCAGGGCAGACCAGCCCTGGACGACGGCGTTACCATCGGCGTCGTAGACAGCGCCAGCGTCGAAGAAGTTGGCGACGCCCTCGTTGAGATCGGCTAGCGGAATGAAGCCGACGATCATGACGACGAAGGTGAAGGCGAAGGCGATCAGAACACCCTTCTGACGACCGGTGAGCTTGACCTCCTTGTGGACCTCGGAAGCAGCCTTGCCGTGAGCCTCTTCGGCGTCCTTGAGCTCCTGCATCGACAGGATGGTGGAACCCTTGTCAGCCTTGACCTTCTTGGCATAGTTCATCACGAAAACGATGGACATAGCGGTAGTGACAATCCACAGGACGGCACCGAGGCCGATGATGATGGACTGGTTGACCTCAATGCCAACGCCGGTCAGAGCGTCGACGGCAGCGCCGACGGCGAACGGGTTAACCGTGGAGCCCAGGCAGCCGCAGCCAGCGCCGAGCAGGACGGTAGCGGCGCCGACCATGGGGTCGAAGCCAGCGGCCATCATGGTAGCGGCGAGCAGGGCGTAGAAGGGAACGGTCTCCTCGCACATACCATAGGTGGTACCACCGAGGGAGAAGATGAGCATAAGGACAGGAACGAGCATGATCTCGTTGCCCTTAAGCTTCTGCACCAGAACGGCGATGCCGTTGTCCAGAGCGCCGGTCTCGGTCATCATACCGAGGAAGCCGCCCAGGATCATAACGAAGAGGCAGACGGGCAGAGCGTCAGCGAAGCCCAGGATCGGGGCGGTGCAGAAATCGCTCAGGCGGGCTGCAGTAACCGCGCCGCCGGACGTGCCGGAGACGATAACGGTAATCACTGCAACAATTGCCAGCAGAGCTAGAAGAATGGTGAACGATGAAGGCATACCGCGCTTTTTCTTAGCGGTCTCAGTCATGGTTCTCATCCCCCCTTCATAAATCATTTAACTTTCTCGCGCTAAGCGGATCTTCCGTGCCGTGCCCACCGCCCGACGCGAGATATTTACCAGACAAAGCCGCTCGGGGTGTGCAGCAAGACACCCCGAGCGAGATGCTAGATGCTCTTACTTGAGCGTGGCGTACATGACAGCCTTGATGGTGTGCATGCGGTTCTCGGCCTCGTCGAAGACCTTGGAAGCGGGGCTCTCGAAGACCTCGTCGGTGACCTCCTGCTCGGTGATGCCGAACTGCTCGCACTTCTCGGCGCCAATCGTGGTGTTGGTGTCGTGGAAGCTGGGCAGGCAGTGCAGGAAGATGGCACCCGAGTTGGCCATAGCCATGACCTCGGAGGTAACACGATACGGGGTAAGCTGAGCGATGCGCTCGGCCCAGACCTCGTCGGGCTCGCCCATGGAGACCCACACGTCGGTGTAGATAACGTCGGCACCGGTGACGCCGTCCTTGACGTCGGTGGTCAGCTTGATGGTGCAGCCGTTGGCCTCGGCGATGGGCTTGCAGGCCTCGATGACGTCGTCAGCGGGCATGCACTCCTCGGGGCCGCAGGCCACAAAGTTCATACCGAGCTTGGAGCAGACGACCATGAGGGAGCGAGCAACGTTGTTCTTGCAGTCGCCCATGAAGACGAGAGTCTTGCCCTTGATGTCGTAGTTGAAGTTCTCCTGGACGGTCAGGATGTCGGCGAGCATCTGGGTGGGATGCCACTCGGTGGTCAGGCCGTTCCAGACAGGCACGCCGGACTTAGCAGCGAGCTCCTCGACGTCGTCCTGGGCAAAGCCACGGAACTCGATGCCGTCATACATGCGGCCGAGAACGCGGGCGGTGTCCTCGATGGACTCCTTCTTGCCCATCTGCGACGAACCGGGATCGAGGTAGGTGACGCCCATGCCCAGATCCATGCCGCCGACCTCGAAGGCGCAGCGGGTACGAGTGGAGGTCTTCTGGAAGAGCAGAACGATGTTCTTGCCCTCGAGATAGCGGTGCGGAACGCCAGCGCGCTTCATATCCTTGAAGTTCTTGGATAGCTTGAGCAGGTACTCGATCTCCTCGGTGGTGAGGTCGAGAAGCTTGAGGAAGCTACGGCCGGAGAGGTTAACACCCATGGTTCGATTCCTTTCGAAGAAATGAATTACGTAAGTATTAGTGTTGCCCGTTTAACGGGCGAAGCCGGTGCGGTTGTAGGGGGACCGCACCGGAAACGGAAAGACTTAGAGGTCCTCGCGCCAGAAGGGCATGCTCATGCAGCGCGGGCCGCCGCGGCCGCGGGAGAGCTCGGCGGAGGGCACGACGAGAAGGTCCAGGCCCTCCTTGTACAGCACGTCGTTGGTGACGGTGTTGCGGGCGTAGACGCAGATCTTGCCGGGCTCGACGCACAGGGTGTTGGAGCCGTCGTTCCACTGCTCGCGGGAGGCCGCGATCGGGTCGCCGCCGCCGCAGGGGATCAGCTTGACCTGGTCGACGCCGGTGGCGTCCTCCAGGACGTGCTCGAGGGTGTCCTCGATCAGGCGGATGTTCACGTCGCCCGGGTTCTTGCCGGCGGTCAGCTCGTAGACGCGCAGGGTGCCCATGATGGCGGGGTGGATCGTGAACTTATCGACGTCGATCTGGGTGAAGACCGTGTCGAGGTGCATGAAGGCGCGCGAGACCGGGATGTCGAAGGCCAGGATGCGCTCGACCTTGGAGTCGGAGTTCCAGAAGATGTTCTGGGCCATGACGTCGATCGCGGCGGCCTGGGTGCGCTGGGAGATGCCGACGGCGAGGGTCTTCTCGTTGATGTTCAGCACGTCGCCGCCCTCGGTGTGGAACTGGCAGTCGCGGCGGAAGTACAGCGAGACGTCCTTGTAGTCGGGGTGGTACTTGAAGATGTACTTGCCGTACAGGGTCTCGCGGTTGCGGGTGACCGAGTACATGCGGTTGAGGTTGACGCCCTCGCCGACGACCGCGAACGGGTCGCGGGTGAAGTAGAGGTTGGGCATCGGGTCGATGATCAGGTCGGACTCGGACTCGGAGTTGACCAGGGAGTCGAGGGTCGTGGACGCCGTGAGGGGCATGTCGATCTCGGACTTGGTCATGCCGGCCATGGTCTTCTTGACGAACTCGAGGTTGTCCTCGATGGAGTCCAGCTTCTCGCGGACGATCTGCGGCATGTGCTGGCCGCGGATGCCGGCCTCGGCGATGTACTGGTCGGTGAACTCGGCGCGGGCGCCGGGGACCTGGTCGAACACCTCGGCGACGAGGTTCTCGAGATAGAGGACCTCCACGCCCTGGTCCCTCAGGATCTGGGCGAAGGTGTCGTGCTCCTGCTGCGCGACCTCCAGGAACGGGACGTCGTCGAACAGGAGTCGCTCGAGCTCGTCGGGCGGCAGGTTGAGGAGCTCGTCGCCGGGACGGTGCAGGCAGACCTTCCTGAGCTTGCCGATCTCGGAAGGCACGTGCAGACCTTTCGTCATGGCCTCCTACCTTTCTTTCGGGCCCTTGTCAGGGCCGATTCGTTAGCGCCCCTCCGTGTGAGGCGTTATTGCTGACGACATATTTATATCCAAAATCAGCTCATACTTCCACCTTGCCCCTGAACGGTTTTTTATAGGGGGTGAACGGCATACACATATACTTCACGCATGGCACACTTCATCTTAATAAAGCGTATTTACGTGCTTAAACGCGTTTTAATCCTAAAATCAAATGGAACTAAACTTTGTTAAACCATCCTCAAATTGCATATTTCCAATAAACCTATGAATAGAATTAGCGGTTCACACCGCGTCTCAACCATTTTCATTTTTATTCAGAAAAAAGTTTGTCCTATTCATTTCTGGTAAATAAATTACCGTTTACCAGACGCTTGATACCGTTCACCGGAAACTCAGTATAAGGCCCAGCGGATACCGGCTCGCTTTACGGCCCCATTTGTAACAACTTGACTTCTCGGTATAGAAAAACGGACCCGCTTCACTAGGGAAACGGATCCGTTTTCGATTATCTTCGGCTAATTTGGATAAGGCCCCCGAAGACCATCGGAATCCTAGCGATCGAACTCCGCCAGTGCCTCGCCCAAAAGCCTCAGGCCCTCGCGCAGAACGTCCTCGCTCGCGCAGTAGCCCAGGCGTGCGCCGCAGGGAAGCTCAAAACGGCTACCGGGGACCAGCAGCACTCCCCTCTCGGACAGCAGGCGTCTGCAGAACTCCTCGTCATCCTCGGGAATATCCAGCTGGATAAACGAGGTGGACACGCCCTGCGGGGCCGTCCAGGAAACGCGATGCTGCGTATCGATCCAAGCCTGCGCGATATCGCGGTTGCCAAACACGATCTTGCGATTGCGCTCGAGAATCTTATCCTTGTGCTCAAGCACATAGGTCGCCAGGGCATCGTTGAACACGCCGCCGCAGATCATGGTGTAATCGCGATAG
The DNA here is from genome assembly GCA_900552755.1 of uncultured Collinsella sp. GTDB lineage: Bacteria > Actinomycetota > Coriobacteriia > Coriobacteriales > Coriobacteriaceae > Collinsella. Next base: position 2,158 of record USAY01000038.1, on the reverse strand, counting down.
GTACGGATGCGGTTGGACACCTCTTCGTCGGCCAGGACCCAGCCCACGCGGGCCGCAGGCGTCGAATAGGTCTTGGACACCGAGTTGGTGACGACCGCCTTCTCGTACACGTCGGTCATCGACATAAAGGCCTCGGTGTTCTCGAGCGGCAGGTATACCTCGTCGCACAGCACGTAGGCGCCCACCGAGCGGGCGATCTCGGCAATCTGGCCGAGCGTATCGGCATCGAGCATCGTACCGATGGGATTCGAGGCGTTGTTGATGCAGATGAGCTTGGTGTTGGGACGAACCAGGCGCTTGAGCTCCTCGATATCGGGCTTCCAGCCGAGCTCCTCGCGAAGCTCCCAGTACTCGACCTCGGCGCCCAGCGTGCGCGGAATCTCGTAGAGCGGCGCATAGGTGGGCCACTCGGCGATGACATGGTCGCCGGGCTCGACCACGGCCATGATGGCGTTGAGGTTCGCACCCGTGCAGCCGTTAGTCTGCAGGATGTGATCGGGATTGACCTCGCAACGATACAGCTTGGCGACCTCGGTCTTAAACTCAGGCGAGCCCTCGATCCAGCCGTAGTTCATCTTCTCGCGGTCCAGGCGCTCGTAGAACGTGGCGCCGTCCTGCTCGTCGAGTGCGCGCAGCTCGCCCATGGTGAGCGAAGAAATCGTCGACTGGGCGATATCCCACGTGGCGCTCTTCTCCCAAACGTTGAGCCACTCCTCAACGCCGATTGTCTTGATATCCATGGCTAGACTCCTGACAAAAATGGTCGTCCGATCGTGCTGGCGTTTCTCATACAAATTTGGGGCGGTGCGAAAGATCCGCACCGCCCCAATGGGAGACACCTAATGGCAGCTAGATGTATGTATTAAGACCTGTACGGGTCTTTGAAGACCTTAGAGGTCCTCGCGCCAGAAGGGCATGCTCATGCAGCGCGGGCCGCCGCGGCCGCGGGAGAGCTCGGCGGAGGGCACGACGAGAAGGTCCAGGCCCTCCTTGTACAGCACGTCGTTGGTGACGGTGTTGCGGGCGTAGACGCAGATCTTGCCGGGCTCGACGCACAGGGTGTTGGAGCCGTCGTTCCACTGCTCGCGGGAGGCCGCGATCGGGTCGCCGCCGCCGCAGGGGATCAGCTTGACCTGGTCGACGCCGGTGGCGTCCTCCAGGACGTGCTCGAGGGTGTCCTCGATCAGGCGGATGTTCACGTCGCCCGGGTTCTTGCCGGCGGTCAGCTCGTAGACGCGCAGGGTGCCCATGATGGCGGGGTGGATCGTGAACTTATCGACGTCGATCTGGGTGAAGACCGTGTCGAGGTGCATGAAGGCGCGCGAGACCGGGATGTCGAAGGCCAGGATGCGCTCGACCTTGGAGTCGGAGTTCCAGAAGATGTTCTGGGCCATGACGTCGATCGCGGCGGCCTGGGTGCGCTGGGAGATGCCGACGGCGAGGGTCTTCTCGTTGATGTTCAGCACGTCGCCGCCCTCGGTGTGGAACTGGCAGTCGCGGCGGAAGTACAGCGAGACGTCCTTGTAGTCGGGGTGGTACTTGAAGATGTACTTGCCGTACAGGGTCTCGCGGTTGCGGGTGACCGAGTACATGCGGTTGAGGTTGACGCCCTCGCCGACGACCGCGAACGGGTCGCGGGTGAAGTAGAGGTTGGGCATCGGGTCGATGATCAGGTCGGACTCGGACTCGGAGTTGACCAGGGAGTCGAGGGTCGTGGACGCCGTGAGGGGCATGTCGATCTCGGACTTGGTCATGCCGGCCATGGTCTTCTTGACGAACTCGAGGTTGTCCTCGATGGAGTCCAGCTTCTCGCGGACGATCTGCGGCATGTGCTGGCCGCGGATGCCGGCCTCGGCGATGTACTGGTCGGTGAACTCGGCGCGGGCGCCGGGGACCTGGTCGAACACCTCGGCGACGAGGTTCTCGAGATAGAGGACCTCCACGCCCTGGTCCCTCAGGATCTGGGCGAAGGTGTCGTGCTCCTGCTGCGCGACCTCCAGGAACGGGACGTCGTCGAACAGGAGTCGCTCGAGCTCGTCGGGCGGCAGGTTGAGGAGCTCGTCGCCGGGACGGTGCAGGCAGACCTTCCTGAGCTTGCCGATCTCGGAAGGCACGTGCAGACCTTTCGTCATGGCCTCCTACCTTTCTTTCGGGCCTT
>USAY01000037.1 GCA_900552755.1 uncultured Collinsella sp. | reverse complement strand
GCAGCTTTACCGGCGACCTGAGCGCCGGATGCCAAGCCGGGATATCGTCGATGATATTGATTCGTCTCAGAGCATCCATGTATCTGGAGACCGAATTCTTCGAAACGCCGGTACCGATATCTTTATCGATGGACTTCGATCCAGCAAGTGTCGACTCATTTCGCGCAAGCGATGTCAAAAGAGACCTGACCTTGACCGGATCACGTTTGACGCCGTCAGTTCTAGAAACATCCGATTCGCATACGCCATCAACATAAGCAGCGGCAATCCGCATAGCATTTTCAGTTGTTTTCCCCATCGCTTGAGGCCAACCACCGCGACACAGCAAATCGGCGATGCCGGCGACACCAGCGATCGATCCGACCGCCTGCTTGGCGGAGTGGCCGGAAAGCAGCGCTCTAATCGAAGCCGCGCCCGAAGAAACGCCGAGCTCAAACAGCGTCATGGTATCCATTCGCAATCTAGCTATTCGCCCAACGCCGCTATGCATTGGCTGCTTCGAATCTTGCGGCGTTGCTGAGCCCGTAAGAATAAACTGTCCGGATTCTCCCTGTCTTGCGTCACACTCGAAACGTATGGCATCCCATAGTTTTGGTTCTTCCTGCCATTCGTCGATGAGTCTAGGCGACGGTCCTGCTATTGCCTGCGCTGGGTCGATCCGAGCCAACTGGAGAGCGGAAAAATTTCCAGCCGGATCGGAAAGGGACAAGGATGATTTGGCAAAACGTCTGGCCGTAGTGGTCTTTCCGCACCACTTCGGGCCTTGAATGAGAACCGCACCGAAGATATCGAGATTATGCCTGATTGCCTTGTCGATGCATCTGTCTACATACCTATCCATACCGTCACCTTCTCAACTTGCCTTGATTATGTATTTTACCAGCTGCGTGGTGACGATTGACGGTAATCTGTGGTGACGATTGATTACGAACTATGGTGACGATTGGCGGGTATCTGTGGTGACGGTTGTCATCGATTCGGGGCATAGGGCAGCTTAGCTGTCTCAAAGCTTATAGATTTCGGGGCTTGCGCTGCGGGCGTTTTTGTCCATTGATGTCGCCTGCGTCGCCAATCGGCAGACGGTGGTTTACATCTGTCACGTTAGTACTAAGATATTCATCTAATAAATTGCATTAGTGGCTTTAGTTTTGGGGGAAACGAGGCAACGTGACTATGACATGCTCTTTGGTGGTTAACAGCAAGAGCGGTAATACCAGGATGGTTTCGGGCGCGATCAAGCGCGCCCTGCAGGCTGCGGGCGTTGAGTTTGTCCATGCCGCGGCGCTGAGCGATGACGCGGATGCCGAGCAGGTCGAGTGCGAGGCGCAGGGGGCTTGCGCGGCCGATACCGTGCTCGTCGGTTTTTGGTGCGACAAGGGCGCATGCACGCCTTCGGTCGCGGCATTGCTTTCTGCCCTACACGGCAAGCGCGTCTTCCTGTTCGGCACCTGCGGCTTTGGCGCCGACCAGAGCTACTACCAGCAGATTATTGATCGCGTGACCTCCAATTTGGCTGGGGATGCCGAGCTCGTGGGTTGGGCAATGTGCCAGGGCAAGATGGGTCCCGCGGTCAAGCAGCGCTACGAGGCGATGCTCGAGCAAGATTCCGACAATGCCCGCTTCAAGATGCTGCTCGACAACTGGGTTGCCGCGAAGGACCATCCCACCAAGGAGGACCTGGACAACATGGCGTTGGCGGCCAAGAAGGCCGTGCTGGGGGAGTAGCTCCCATCGCTGACGGCGGTCGGTTCATCTTTCTAAATGCAACGTCCTCCCGGGCGTCGGGGCACGAAGTTTCCTGCTCTACAGTCCTGCGCAAGACGAAGGCCACATTAAGTGGCCTTCTTTGCGTGCGGAACTCGCGATGAACTTCATGCCCCGTCGTCCGGGAGGGCGCCTCTTTATTGATGGAAGGCCTGATAGGTCGATGGTTCCGTGCCCGGATGCGTCCAAAGTGGGACGAGCTTTCCGGATGGGCAGGCTTTCGGAAAATGCGTCCCAGAAATGGCCTTTGAGCTGGGATAAGATCTCCGCGGCATCTCGGATTCTCAAAAATGAGACACGCCGTTGGCGAAAATGAGACACGTGATATCGGGCATCGGACGTATCATTTGCAAAAATGAGTCCACTCCACTCGAGTAAAGCGAGGTCCCTCATGTACGTTCCACACCCCCGTATCCGTAGGCTGTCGAAAATCCCGCTTGTTGGGACGGCGGCGCTTGCTGCGTTGATCGCCACGAGCGTCGCCTGCTTCACGGCCACGCCCCAGGTTGCCCAGGCGGCAGACGCGCCCGCAATCACCGATATGACCGAGCAGGATTATCAAGCCCTGGGTCTGGGCACGAGCGAGGACATTCCGGCCGATACCGTTGGCCCCTATTCCACTGATACCCCCACGACGTTTGCCACGCGCAGCGAGGTCTATATGGCAGCTAACGGTAGCCATGGCAATCGCTACACTCTGCGCGACAAGCTCGAGAACGTCGAGCGCGGTGACATTGGCGGCAGCAGCAAACTCACCGATGGCTATGGAAGTGTGTGGGGCGCCGCAAAGTTCTGGCAAAACGTCAACAACTTCGATACGAACAGCGATCTCTACAAGCATAGCGACTACGGTGGCGGCATCTGGTCGTACCTAAGCAACAATGAGTCCTCAACAGTACTCGCCAACGACAACAACGGTTTCTCGGGCATTCACGCCACGAGTGTTGAGTTCTGCAGCGACGCCAGCACGGGCAAAAAGAGCCGCGTTGCCGAGCTCCGTGCCTACGGCGACAGTTCCTCCACGACGATTGACGGCAAGTCATACGCCGGAAAGGTTGAGCTGGTCCTCTACTCGTTTAGCAACGGGCGTACGCGCACTCTCGACACACACCTGCCGGTGACGGTCAACACTAATATGATGTACGAAGGCCGTTTTAAGTACCTGGATGCCGGTTACCTGCAAGAGCACGACGCCGTCTTTGATGTCGAGGCGGGCGATGTTGATGGCGACGGCGTCGACGAGCTTTTTGTCTACGCGGGCTGCTATGTCGACGAGAACGGCGTGCGCAAGGCTGTAGTCGACATGTATGACTTGGAGGGCGGCAACTGGAAGCAAAGCGTCGTCAAGATCGATGCCGGTAACGCCGCGGACTACACCACGCACAACAAGGGCGGGAACGACTCCTGGACGCAGCTTCAGTCAGCTCCTGTCGTTTCGCTAGCGGCCGGCGACCTCGATCGCGATTTTTGCGATGACCTCGCCATCGTGGTCTCGGCACCCTACGGCAAGAAGAATATTGATAAGTCGACGCATTGCGAGCTGTTTTCGTGGGATGCATCCAAGGGTGCGCTCGTCCATGTCGATGCTCTGGGCGACGCGGGCGCAATCTCCCTCTCCGCGAACGGCAAGACCATGGTCGCTGCGAATGCGACGTTCGGCACGTTTGCCGCCTACGATGAAGAAGGAAAGAAGACGGGTGAAACCGTCACGGGCCTTATTCTTGCGGGCTATGACTGGCAACGCAGCGCTTTTGATTACGGCGCTTCTGACGGCAGCAAGGGGCTGTACGGCGCGCTGTACCGCTACGCGTATTTTGACTCGGAGTCTGGCGAGTTCAAGCTTTCCGATTGCAAGGAATACAGAGACGGGCTCCTCGCCTCCTATGGGCTGATGCATGTGCCCAACAGCGCATGGAAGGATAGCGCTCAGGATAAGCGCTATCCGTGCACCTTGGCGCCTATTGCCCTTGCCACTGCCAACCTTGACGGCCTGTCCGAGCAGCTGGCGGTCGACGAGGTGCTCGTGGGCGGCGATGTGTTCCGCGACTTTGCCTGCAACACGGCACAGAGCGGGGCTCAGGGCTTGGGGTCCATGGTCGGAACCATGAGCATGAGCGGTCAGCAATACAACAGCAGCAACAAGCATGACCACAAGGGTATAGAGCAGGTGTGGATCAGCGACGTCAAGGCGGGCAGCGTCTCGGGTTCGGACCGCTATAACGAGAGCTTTATCGCCGTGGTGGGCAAGCACCGCGACGAGGACCTGCGCAAGAACGATGACTACTATTGGATGACCGCCTCGCATTTTTCGCTCGACGAGAACGGAAAGGTGCGCCGCGGCGAGGAGCAGGTGATTAGCGAGAGCAACCGTCGCGGCACTACCTACGGCACATTTATCTCGCTCGCGCTGCCCGATGTCGACAACGACAGCGTCAAGATCACGTACAAGGATCGCTACAAGGTCTATACCAACCCGCGCGTGCTTGCCGTGCTGCAGGATGCGCCCTATGTTGAGGATCTGGAGCAGGCATACGGCTATCTGGTGTTGGGCGGCACGTCATACGGAGAGGAAAAGGGCACGGGGACATCCCAGGGCTATACCATTGGCGCCGAGTTGGGCGTTGCCGTCGAGGTGCAGACCGGTCCGCCCCTGGTCGCGATGAATGCTTCAGTCGATTTTGCCGCCGAGGGATGCTATGACTACCGGAGCGAGCGCACGGTCAGCGCAAGCGTAAGCTATGAGTCGCATGCCGGCGAGGGTGACAAGGCCGTGCTCTACACGATTCCGATGGTCTATTACGAGTATGAGATCGAAAATGAGGAAACTGGTGGCAAGGGCGTGATGGCGGCGCCCGTGTCGCTCGGCGCGCAGACCTCGGTCGTTAATGTCGAGGCCTATGACCGCATTGCCAAACAGCACAATATGACGCCGCTCAGCTACTTTTTGACCAACCGGTCGGGAGAACCCGGAACCTATCAAACGACGCTCAACGGCGAGACTCCCGTTGGGGATTCCTTTGGCCTGGGCAAGCCTGGCGTAACGCGCGCCTACACGCACGATGGGTTTAACGGCGCCGCCGCGCAGTCGGGGGCGAGCATTGAGCAGACCATCGAAGTCGAGGAGGGCAAGGAGCAGGAGCTCGAGCTCGGCTTGACGCTGAACGGCAGCGTTGTCATGGGCGCGAAGCTCGCAAAGCACGAGTTGTTTGGCGGCCTGTGCTTTGGTGCCAACGCCGGCTTTACTACGGGTAACTCCTCGAGTGAATCGACCGAATACGGCGGCACCGTCGACAACCTGCCCGAGGCCGCGCAGGGCAAGTACGGTTTTGTGTGGCGTCTGGGCGTCAACGCGGTGGATGTCGACAAGTTCGAGGCAGACTCGGGCGACAAGCTCGGCACCAAGGACACCGACCAGTTCTGGATCGTGGGCTATGACGTTAAGGACGTCGAGATGCCCGACGCGCCGGCCGTGACGGGCTTTACGGCAAACGCCGTCGATTCGACCAGCGTTACGTTTAGCTGGGACGATGTACTCGCAAACAAGAGTGGCTTTAGCTACGGCGTGGGCATGCTGCAGAGCAATGCGGCGGATGCGGTCGTCAATAGCTGGAAGATTGCCGACAACACGCAGACCTCGCTCAAGTGGGATGGGCTGCAGCCCAATACGGAGTATCGATTCGCCATCGCCGCCGTTAAGAATGGATCCACGACCGAAACAGGTATTCGCTCGGCAATCATCACGGTCAAGACCATGCCCGATGGCATGACGATGACCGTGAGCGGACCTGCGGCGGATGCTGCGGAGGGGTCGGATCTTGGATACGACTCTTCGGTTGAGCGCACGGCGGGAAGCCACCTGACGCTCTCGGCGATTGGCCATTTGAAGCAACTCGGTGCCGACGATAGCGAAACAGGGCTGACACCGACCTATATGTGGTACCGCAAGGGCCGCGGCGAGACAGAGTTTAAGCTCGTGGGTGCCGATGGCAACCTCGCGGCTGGAACGGCCTCAAAGCTCGAGATTGACCTGACCGCAGACGATGACGGTGCGCAGTATTACTGCCACGTGGGATACAACGACGTGGGCCTCGACACCGGCACGACGCTCGTGAATATCGAGGCCGAGGAGACGGCGCCCACAACGGTGAACGCCACCCCGATCCGCACGCGCCGCCTGTTCTCACAGGCAAGTGCGGGCGCCAAGAAGTTCCTGGACCATACGCTGGTAAACACCGCCGGCCCAACCGATTCCGAAGGCTCAAAGGACCCCGAGACTCCTGAGACCCCGACGAACCCGGACAAGCCCAAGTCCGACAACGGAGCTAAGACCGACACCAAGGTCAAGACTACGACCACAGCGAAGGACCTCGCAAACACCGGCGACCAAACATTCGCCCTAGTCGCCACCGCAGCAGCAGCGGGAGCAACGCTCGTAGTGATAGCCCTCATCATGCTGATCAAGCGCCGCAAGACCCACTAGTAGCCAGTCGAACATATCGACAACCCAAAAACCCGGGTAGCCAAAAAACAGGCCACCCGGGTTTTCTGTTGAGTGGAGACTCCGCAAGCGGAAACTGCATCCCGTTCCGGACGTGAATTCTGGGACACGGTTTCCGGATACAAAGAAGGCTACAAGACGTGGCCTTCGACTTATATATGTTCAGCGGATACCCCTATGACAAGCTGCGCTCCAACAACAGGGCGTCTGTCCGGGCGGAGGCATATAAGGTTCATCGCGAGTTCCGCACGCAAAGGGGGCCACTTAATGTGGCCCCCGTCTTGCGCAGGACTGTCCGAGCAGGGAACCTTATATGCCTCCGCCCGGACAGACGTTTCAGTTATGAGTGACCCGCTACTTGATCTTGGTCGTGCCCGGTGCCAGGTTGGGGTCGGTTTCGTTGGCCTCGGTCTGGAAGTGCTCCGTATAGACGTTCTTGCCGTCGCGGAACATCTCGTAGTACTGCATCTTGGCGTAATCCTCGCGCGCCTTGGTGGCGGCTGCTGCGGCGGCGTCGTCACCGGTGACGTTGGAGGAGAGCGCCCAGCGCAGGCTGGCGTCCTCGTAGCCCACCGAGTTGATGGCGGGCAGCGACTTACGCAGCGTCATGTGCGCTTTCTGGTAGTCGGTCAGCGGGGCGCCGATTAGCTGCATCAGCTGGGTGGACAGGTAGTTGGTGGACAGGTCGTCGACCTCGCTCGTCTGGTCGCAGCCGGCAACGTCGTAGTTAGCCCAGATGATGTAGTCAGTCTGCCACAGGCGCTCCTGATGCGTGGCATCGTCTTCGCCGGTAAACCACTTATCGTTGAACTTGGACGGGAAGAACGGCTGGTGGTCGCCCCAGAACACCACGACTACCTTACGGTCGAGCTTGCTCAGGGCGTTGAGGAAGTAGCGCAGCGCCTGGTCGGACTGCTCGATGCACGAGACATACTCGTCGACATCGGAGAGCGTGCCGTCCTCGACGGTCTTGGCGTCCAGATCGGTCGTGTCGATATTCAGGTGCATCTGCTTGTCGACCGGCAGCAGGCCCGTATCGTAGCCCGAGTGGTTCTGCATGGTCACGTCGAAGATAAACTGCGGATCGGCGTTCTGGTCGAGCAGCTCAAGAATCTTGTCGTAGGTAGCCTGGTCGGTCACCATGCCGCGCAGGGTATCGGCGCCCTGGAAATCGTTGATGGACAGGAACTGGTCAAAGCCAAAGTCCTTGTAGACGTTCTCGCGGTTCCAGTTGGTCGCGTGGTTGGGGTGCATGGCCGTGGTGGAATAGCCGAGCGATTTGAACTGTTCTGCCAGGTTCCCGGTCGTCTCCATGTTGTAGATGGTGTAGGGGTACACGCCCGAGCCCAGGTTGGCCATGGAGTTGCCGGTCATAAACTCAAACTCGGTATTGGCGGTGCCGCCGCCGTAGGCGCTCACATAGAGCTTGCCGCGGCTGAGGCAGTTGGACAGGTTCTTAAAGTACTGCGGGCCTTCGTAGCCGGCGCGCATGTTCTGGTAGATCGAAAGATCCGAGAAGGTCTCGTTCATGATGGCGATGACCGTGGGCTTCTCGCTATCGAACTGCTCCTTTGCGGCGGCGCGCTCGTCGCTCTTGGCCGCGTCGGACTTGTCATAGGCCTTGGCGTACTTTTTGAGCGTGGCCTTGGCATCGTCGACGGAGTAGTCGGCGGGTTTAGGCGGCTTGATGGACTGCGCGGCACTAATAAATGCGGGCAGGTAGCCCTCGCGCCAGTAGCTCTCGAGCGGGCGCCAGGTGTAGACGGTGATGCCGAGGGTGTTGTAGTAGTCGATGAGCGTGACATGCGCGGTTACGCCGCCCAGGCACAGCACTGCCACGAGCAGGTTGGTGAGCAGCATGCGCTTGGCGTTGGCGGCACCCTTCTGACGGTGCGGTGCCACCAGGCCGGCGTACTCGCACAGCAGCATGGCGATGGCGGTAAAGCCCATGGACAGCACACAGAACAGCGAGATGGAGAAGGTGTAGCCGGTGCCGGCGACCGCGGCGGCGGTGGAGATGGCCGAAAGGTCGCCCGGCTGGATGGGCATGGATTTAAACGTGATGACGAAGAACTCGGCAATGCCCAGGACAAAGAGGGCAAAGGCCAGGACCGCGGGAGCTGCGCCGTGGCGCTGGAACAGGAAGAACAAGCCGATCATGAGCACGGTGATGATGGCCCACTCGAGCAGGATGCACAGGGGGTAGACCCAGGTAAAGTCGTGGTTGGACGAGACCTCCATGCCCAGCAGCGCAAAGACGCCGGCGAGCAGCAGGCACAGGACGGCGGCGACGAGTGGTTTGCCCACAAAGGCGCCGCGCAGGCGGGCGAGCTTGCCGGTGGGGGCGGGGGCGTCGGGCTTGGCGAACGCAAAGACGCGCGGAGCGATGCGGTCGCGGGCGATGCTGGCCCAGGCGCATCCGGTGAGGATGGCGTTGGTCAGGATGAGCATCACAAAGGCGAGCGGCTCGTTTTGGGCGACGAGGCCAATGGCGCCCCAAATAGTCAAAAAGACCTGGAACAGGCCGAAGACGACGCTCCACCCAAGAGCGCTTTTGGCAACGGTGCCCGACTGAGCGCGAATGGCCTTGGCCTCGCGCAAGACAAGGTAGACGGTCGCCGCAAGACCGACGAGCGAGATGGCGGCAGCGAACATGCTGAGACTCCTCACAAACTAAAACGTACGAAAGCGGGGGTTTACCCGATTGTTACCAAGATATGCGCTGCAATTGGTGGCTGCGCACAACAACCAGCCATATTAACGCGCACGTGCGGCGGTGTGGCGCAATGTAGTGGCGGCCTGCGCGATAATGGACGGGAATTACACGGAAACGTAAAGGCTTCTTAAAGAATTAGCGAGGATAGAGCTATGGGCGAGCAGGTTTGCACCAAGGCTGTGGATACGTGTGGCTATCCGGTCGAGACGATAGGCAATGCGGTGCTGGACACGTTGGAGCACCGTTCCTCCACGCGTGCCTTCGCGCGTGATGACGACGACCGTCCCGTGGCGGTGACCGACGAGCAGCGTGCGGCGATTTTGCATGCGGCGAGTCGCGCGCCGTCGGCGGGCGCCATGATGATGTATTCCATCGTGAGCATTCGCGAGCAGGCTACGCTGGACCGTCTGGCTGACCTGTGCGACCACCAGCCCATGATCGCCAAGGCGCCCTGGGCACTTATATTTGTGGTTGACTATGCCAAGTGGATCGATCTGTTTGAGCACGTGGGCTGCTTTGAGCCCGAGTTTGTCGAGCGCACGGGCAAGGCGCCCCGCCGCGCGCCAGGTCTGGGCGACTTTGCCATCGCGGCGCAGGATGCCGTGATCGCCGCGCAAAACGCCGTGGTTGCCGCCGAGGCCTTGGGGCTAGGGAGCTGCTACATCGGTGATATCGTCGAGAATGCCGAGGAAGTCGCCGAGCTGCTCGATCTGCCGCCCTATACCATGCCGCTGTCGATGCTCATCATCGGCACGCCCCGTAAGGAGCGCCCGGCAATCGCGCACCCCGTGGTGAACCTGGTGCACGAGGAGCGCTATCGCCGCGCCGATACCGCGACCATGGATGCGCAGGTGGCCGAGATGGATGCGATGTTTCGCCCGCACGCCCGCGAGGTGGGCGAGCGCGTGGTGGATATCTACACCCGCAAACACACCAGTCCTTTTATGGCCGAGATGAGCCGATCCATGGAGTGGTGGTTTAAAAACTGGCTCGGAAAATGACGAATGTGACAAGGGGACAGTCCCTTTGCCACATTCCATATCGCCGCGGTAGCCTAAAGACTGTATAAATCTTTATCTAGCTGGGAAAACAGTGCATTAAAACATGGGCCGATTACCTATAATCCCTTCGAACATTAAAGTTGGGAGGAAACCGGCTTATGGAACAAAAGGCCAAGGAGGCAGCCTCGCACGCTGCGATTCCTGTGAGCATCTCGGCGATGCTCGTCACGCTGGGCGTGGTGTACGGCGATATCGGCACCAGCCCTATGTATGTAACCAAGGCGCTCGTTGCCGGCAACGGCGGCATCGGAAGCGTCACGGAGGAGTTCGTGCTCGGCGCGCTCTCCCTTGTCGTGTGGACGGTCACGCTGCTGACCACCATCAAGTATGTGCTCATCTCGCTGCGCGCCGATAACCATGGCGAGGGCGGCATCTTTGCCCTGTACAGCCTGGTCAAGCGTTGCGGCAAGTGGCTTATCATCCCCGCCATGCTGGGTGGCGCCGCGTTGCTCGCCGACGGCATCCTGACGCCGGCCGTTACCGTTACCACGGCCATCGAGGGCCTGCGCACTATCCCGGCGGTCCATGCCGTGCTGGGCGATGACCAGGGCCGCGTCGTCGCCATTACGCTCGCCATCATCATCGTGCTCTTCTTGGTACAGCGCATCGGTACGGCCAAGATCGGTCACGCCTTTGGCCCCATCATGACGCTGTGGTTCCTATTCCTGGGCGGCACGGGTCTGTTCTTTGTCTTACAGCACCCCGCCGTGCTGCTGTGCCTCAACCCGCTCCGCGGCATCGCCTTTTTGTTGAGCCCCAACAACCACGCGGGCATCATGATTCTGGGCAGCTGCTTCCTTGCCACCACCGGTGCCGAGGCGCTCTACTCCGACATGGGCCACGTCGGCCGCGGCAATATCTACGCTACCTGGCCGTTCGTTAAGTGCTGCCTGCTGCTGTCCTATATGGGCCAGGGCGCTTGGCTTATGAACAACGCTGCCAACCCCGAGCTCATGGGCATTGCCGATCTCAACCCGTTCTACCAGATGCTCGCCCCGGGCCTGCGCCCGTTTGCCGTCGGCCTTTCCACCGTCGCGGCCATCATTGCCTCGCAGGCGCTCATCACCGGTGCATTCTCGCTGGTGTCCGAGGCCAGCCGTCTGGACCTCATGCCGCACATGCAGGTCTTCTACCCTGCCGAGACCAAGGGCCAGCTCTACATCCCCATGGTCAACAACGTCATGCTTGTCGGCTGCGTCATTGTGGTGCTGCTGTTCCAGAACTCGGCGCATATGGAAGCCGCGTACGGCCTTGCCATCACGCTGACTATGATGTGCACCACGCTGCTGCTCTTCTTCTACCTGCACGAGGAGCGCAAGCTCAAGGTTGCTCCGTGGATCTTCGCGGCCTTCTTCCTTTTGCTCGAGGGCTTTTTCTTCGTGAGCTCGCTCACCAAGTTCTTCCACGGCGGCTACTTCACCATCCTCATGGCTGCACTCATCATGGGCATTATGGTGTGCTGGTACAACGGCACGGCGGTCGAGCAGCGCCAGTTTACGCTGCTGCCGCTGCGCAGCTACCTGCCGCAGCTCAAGCGCCTGCGCGACGACGACCGTTACGAGCGCATGAGTGACAACGTCGTGTACCTGACCAAGGACACCCATACCGACTACATCGACCGCGATATTGTCTACTCGATCTTGGACAAGCATCCCAAGCGTGCCCACGCCTGGTGGTTTGTGAACGTCGAGACCATGGACGAACCGCATACCTTTGCCTATTCGGTCGAGACGTTCGGCACCGACTACGTGTTCCGCGTGCATCTGTACCTGGGCTACAAGATCAACCAGCGCGTCAATGCCTACCTGCGTCAGGTTGTTCAGGACCTGGCTGCCACCGGCGAGCTGCCGCCGCAGACGCATGACTACTCGGTCTACAAGGATCCGGGCAACATCGGTACGTTCAAGTTCGTCATGATCCGTAAGCTTCTGGCGCCCGAAAGCGACGTGGAGCCGAGCGAGCGTACAGCCATCACGCTCAAGTACATCATCCGCCGCGCCGCCGGCACGCCTGCGCGCTGGTATGGCCTGGAGAACTCCAACGTGAGCTTTGAGTATGTGCCGCTGTTCACCAAGTTTAAGGCCGTGAATAAGATGCAGCGCCTGGCTCCCAACGAGCGGCCGTAGTCGACGCTCGAGGTTTGTCTGCGAACGGGCGGGTTTGTATTGACGGGGATTGAGTCCTGGGAGGAAACCATGGATGCAAAGGTGCTTGACGGTTGCGATCTTGCGACCGAGCTGGTGCGTGAGGTACGCGCCGATGCTGCCGAAGATGGATCTGCTGCGTTCCTATGGGCAGTACTGGTTCGTCACCATCACACCCTATGGGCCTGAGATTGAGCCGCATGTGCCGCCGAAAGAGACCGTACTGTGTGATTTTGTTGCCTTATCCGAGATCGTCGGCCCGGACAGCATCGGCTGGCGGTATGACCCGATTTTTCTTTCCGACACCTATACGGTTGAACGCCACATTCAGGAGTTCACCCGCATGGCAGCAGTGCTGGCCGGGCACACCCACACCTGCGTTATCAGCTTTATTGATCTGTACGAGAAAGTGCGGCGCAATTTTCCGCAGGTGCAGGGTGTCTCCCGTGCCGACCGGCTCACGCTGGGCAAGGCTTTTGTGGAGATTGGGCGGCAGTACGGCCTTACGATACGTCCCTGTGCCGAGGGAGACGAACTGGCCCCTTATGGCGCGGATTGCAGCGGCTGCATGACCCAGCAGATTTTTGAAACCGCGCTGCATCGTCGCCTGCACCTGCCGCCGGGTAAAAACTCCCGCAAAGAGTGCGCCTGCTTTATGACCGCCGACATCGGCGCATACAACACCTGTGGCCACCTGTGCCGCTACTGCTACGCCAACTACAGCAAGGAGCTGGTGACGCAGAATATGCGGCAGCATGACCCGCAGTCCCCTTTTTTAATAGGGCACAGCCTGCCGGGCGATGTCATCCACCAGGCGCAGCAGGAAAGCTGGGTGGAGAATCAGCTTTCGCTGTTTGATCTTTTATAAAACCGGAGTGAAGAACAGGTTTCTGCATACACAGCGGGCTTAGCCCATAGAGGGCTGGAAATTTTGCGGCAAAAAGTATATACTTACGGTATGGAATGTCTGCAAAAATGTAAGGAGGAATTCTACCATGGATTTTGCACAGGTGATCAAAGACCGCTATTCCTGCAAAAAGTACGATGGCAAGCCTGTCACAGCAGAGCATCTGAGCAGCATTCTGGAGGCCGGCCGCCTGGCCCCCACCGCCAAGAACCTGCAAGAGCAGCATATTTATGTTGTCCAGTCCGCCGAGGGGCTGGCTAAAATTGACAAGCTCACTCCCTGCCGCTATGGCGCGCCCACAGTGCTGGTAGTGGCCTTTAACAAGGACAGCGTGTTCACCTACCCCGGCGGCAAGCATAGTTCCGGTGCTGAGGATGCCGCCATCGTGGCCACCCACCTGATGCTGGCCGCCACCAATGCCGCGGTAGATAGCTGCTGGATCAACTTCTTCGACCCCGAAGCTGCCGCCAAAACGCTGGGCCTGCCGGAGAATGAGGAAGTACTGATGCTGCTGGACCTGGGTCATGCCGCTGAGGATGGCAAGCCCCTGCCGAACCACAGTTCCCGCAAAGCGCTCACTGAGACCGTAAGTTACCTTTGATAGAAAGCGCCCATGAAACAGAAAAAGCCAAGGATTTTTGCCGCTATTCTGCTCTGCCTGCTGGCGGTTGGGGTGCTGTTTGGCGTGTATGTCGGTGACTATTACCATGCTGATACTGCGGCGGAGGCTGCCTTGCTGTCCGACGACAGCGTGACCGTCACGCAGGAAAACGGCAGCTGGGTCTTTGCCCCGGATACGCCCACCGCCGGGCTGATCTTTTACCCCGGCGGCAAGGTGGAAAACCCGCCTACGCGCCCCTGCTCCACAAGCTAGCCGACAAGGGCATTTTGTGTGTACTGGTAAAGATGCCCTGTAACCTGGCGGTATTGGACACGAATGCCGCCGATGGCATCCCTGAGGATTTTCCCGAAGTGAACAGCTGGTACATCGGCGGGCACTCCTTAGGCGGAGCAATGGCAGCAAGCTACGCCGCCAAGCATACCGATGAATTGGACGGTCTGGTTCTGCTGGCCGCCTACTCCACCGCCGACCTGACCGGCAGCCGCCTACGGGTCTATTCCACCTACGGCAGCGAGGACGGTGTACTGAACCGGGAGAAATATGAAACTGACCGTTCCAACCTACCAGCCAATACCACCGAAGTAGTTATTGATGGCGGCGGCCACGCCGGTTTTGGCAGCTACGGTCCCCAGGCAGGTGATGGAACACCCACGATTTCCGGCGAGGACCAGCAACAGCAGACAGCGGATGCGCTGGCAGCGTGGATGATACAATAAGCAAAAGTGATGCAGCTCTTCCTGGCCGCATCACTTTTTTGTTTCAATTTTTCTTTTAGCAAGAACCCGCATTCGTTTATCGGTATAGCTTTCAGTGTTTTATTTCACTGTTCGCTATATAGGAAGCATATCACTCTGTCTACAAATTCTTTCTCGGTGGCCGCCTCCGCTGGTGGAAAGCAAGCTGCCTCCACGGCGGCAATAACCGTAATGTCGCTCGTTGTTGCATAGCTTATTTCCATAATGTACTCCTTTTCCGACCATAACGGGCTGTACGCCTTATTCTCCCGGCACCTCGCCCAAGGCAAGTACCGCATTGCGGACGCACTCCGGGCAGGGGCACCGTGGGATTCCGGTTTTCACACTTTTCAAGTCTTTGCAGATGGTGGCACCACACTTGTTTTCAAAATTCCGCATTTTCCCCATCCTCTAGTAAAATGACTTTCCTTCGCCCCACATTCAGCTTTTGCCGCATCAGCATCTTTTTGCGCAAAGCGCGCCGAATCACAGAGCGCTTTTCCTTTTTAAAGTGTATTTTCTATTATAGCACGGCTGCATGCTGTGTAAAAGCAGGGCAACAGTTGGCTTAACAGTGATAAGGAAGTAATTCTAATTTTTACTGTTGGCTGACAGATT
>USAY01000036.1 GCA_900552755.1 uncultured Collinsella sp. | reverse complement strand
CCAACCTTATGAAGGGTTTCGACATCGACGAGACCCAGGCCGAGTTTGTTGCCGAACTCAAGCTCCGCAACATCAACGAGGAGTACATCCTCAATCGCACCAAGGACATCGCCAAGCTCGAGGGCGAGATTGCTGAGCTTGAGGAGATTCTCTCCAGCGAGGATAACATCAAGAAGGTCATCAGCGACGAGCTGGCCGCGGTCAACAAGAAGTACGTGATGCCGCGCCGCACGGGCAGGATTGAGCCGCACGAGGTCATTGAGGTGAGCCTGGAGCCCGAGGTCGAGGAATACCCCGTTACCATCATGCTCTCGCGCGACGGCTACCTCAAAAAGATGACCGACCGCGTGCTCAAGAAGGCCACCACGCTCAAGTACAAAGACGGCGACAAGCCCTTTATCGAGTTCCCGTCCTCCAACACCCACGAGCTGCTGGTCTTTACCAACAAGAGCCAGGTATACAAGTGCAAGGTTGCGGCGTTTGAGGATACCAAGTCGGCACAGCTGGGCTCGTACCTGCCCACCGACCTTGAGATGGAGCCCGACGAGAGCGTCATCTGGGTCATCGACCCCGAGGACTACAAGGCCGACGTGCTGTTCGTCTTTGAGAACGGCCGCGTGGTGCGCGTCGCGCTTTCTGGATACGTCACCAAGACCAACCGCAAGCGCCTCAAAAACGCCATCTACGGTGGCAGCAAGCTGCTGTATGCCCAGGTGCTCAAGGAAGATCGCGACATCGCGCTGGTGTCGAGCGACTACCGCCTGATGAACTTCAACACGTCGCTGCTCAAGACCAAGACGACCACCAACACGCAGGGCGTCCAGGCCTTTACCGCCAAGAAGGGTCGCTCGGTCACCACCGTCGGCACAACCGAAGAGATTCTTGGCGCCGGCGTCTCGGCCGAGAAGTTCACCGCGCAGAGCCTACCCTCCGCCGGTGCCCTCATGAAAGAAAACGACATGCCGAGTTTGTTTGACTAGGACGACAGCAGAACCGCCATAAGCTCTCAAAACGGTGGGGCCCGGAGCGCAGTAAATGCTGCGCTCCGGGCCCCATGCATTTCAGCAGCATCATCCCTATAGACATAATGCCGCATAAAGTGGAACAGACATAAGCCCATCATTCATTCCAAAGGGCTTAGTCGATAGCCTGATAAGGCGCACGCCCGGATGGGTCTTTTTAAGTGAGGACAGGCTTCGAGATCTTGTGTTCTCCCCCGCCTTGACTTCAATCGCAGACAAGCATCCCTGTTTCTCTACTACAAAGTCGATTTCCGCACGATTGTCTCGCGCCCAATAATGCAGCGGATAGCCCATGGCTGAAAGCTGTTGGGCAACATAGTTTTCGGTAAGTGCACCCATGAATGTACCACCGATGCCGGCAAGAATATCGGCGCGTTGTGCACCGGCCTTGGAGACGAGGAGCCCTGTATCCGCCTGATAGATTTTAAAAGCAGAAGGGTTAACGAAGGCCTCTAAGGGGCTTTCGATCTGCCCGACTAGGCTGCAGCGCGCCACCGTACCCGACAATACAAGCCAGTCGAGAGCATCTCCAAAGAGAGACGCATTGCCCCCCGCTCGCACTACCTTGTATTGAAATTTACGATTCTCTTTGGCAAGCTGCTGTGGAATGGAATCGAAGCACGCACGCGTCTTTGCGCTCAAGCGTTCATCAGCATATTTATTGGTGTCGGCGGAATATCCGTCGAGAATAATCCGATGCTTTTCGGCCACATCAATGATTGACTGATCATCGATGTACGTTTGGACCGCCTCGGGCATTCCGCCAACAACAAGATACTGTCGATAGAGCCCAAGCGCCTTTTCATGAAGGCTTGGCGCAAGAGGAGCCATTAACTCGAATGATGAGCGTATCTCGTCGACCAGCTGATCGTGCCCCATCGCCCAGAGAAACTCCTCGAAATCGAGTGGAGTCATCTCAATCAAGTCGGTCTTTCCAACGGGGAACGAATACGACTGATGGTTAATGGCAACCCCAAGAAGCGACCCAGCAGCCGCAACATAATACTCGGGAGCATCTTCGCAAAAGTATTTAAGGGAAGTGAGCGCTTCCTCGCATGCCTGGATCTCGTCAATGAACAGTAAAGTTTTGCCAGGCACGATACGCTGTCCCGTACGAGCCTCGATCGCGCGTACGATCGAATGAGGGTCAAGACCGCCCGAAAAATCCGCTCGCGCCGACCGGTCGTTCTCAAGATTAACGTAGACAACCGATTCGAAAAGATCTTGAGCGTACGTTCTGAGCAGATAGGTCTTGCCACACTGGCGCACGCCTTTGACCAGCAAAGGTTTTCTATCGGCCCTGTCTCGCCATTCCCTAAGGAGCTCGTCTGCCTTGCGACGCATACGCAACCTTCCCTCATGAACTTCTGTTTGACAATATTTTAACGCGGATTAATTTGTTTTCAGTTATTTTTCTGCGTTAAAAAATTGTTCTATACGGCACTTGAGGGAATACACCCCTATTCATATGCTCGCGCTACAATCGATTGCCATGCGTTCTCCTTGCCCTTAGGCCAGCTTGCGAGCGAGCTCTCGCACCTCTTCCAACTTGGGCGAGGAGGCCATGCTGTCGCGCTCGGTCATGCCGCTAATGGTGACAATGCCCTGGTCCTCCCACTTGCAGTAGGCACAGGCTGACTTGTACATAGCGATCGCCGCATCATAGACGCCCTCGCTGTGGCTATCGAGCAAAAGGGCCGTCTTGGTGAACGGGAAGCCCGTGGCACCGAAGGCGTACAGGCGGTCAATAGCGGCTTTCTCCTGCGCAGTAATATCAAACCAGTAGATAGGCGAAGCGAAGACAGCCATATCGGCGTCTTTCAGCGACTCGATCACATCGGCCATGTCATCCTTCTGCACACAGGTGCCCTCGTGGGCGAGGCAGTACTGGCATCCCAGGCAGCCGGCGATCTTTTTGCCTGCAACGCGGATGACCTCGACCGTATGGCCGACCTCGCGCGCGGTCTCGGCAAACGCCTCGACCATAGTGTCGGTATTGGCGCCCTTACGCGGGCTGCCGCTCAATACAACGATATTCATAGGAATCTCCCTTCTTCATGCCGCAGGCGCACGATGATTCGGGACAGGTTTTCGTTAGCACCCTCGTAGCGGTTCTCCGCCCCCCCCAAGCAGCGTGTCCGCTACGAAACGACCGTCTTGTAATAAGCGCCGAAGTCTGCGAGCGAGTCCATGATGGGCATCATCTGGCGACCGAGCTCGGTAAGGCCATACTCAACGCGGGGAGGATTCTCGCCATAGTCGTGGCGAAAGACCAGCCCATCATCCTCCATCTGTCGCAGGCTGTCGGTAAGCACCTTCTGAGAGATCCCCTCAAGGTCGCGGCGCAACTCGTTGAAACGCCAGGGGCGTACGCGCAAGTTACGGATAATGAGCAACTTCCACTTGCCGCCAATGAGCGCTACCGCCGTTGCGACCGGACACTCCGGAAGTTCCTCTTTCGCCATCATGGGAGACCCGACCTCCTTGACCATACCGGTTTCACAAAAAAGTACGCAGTTACAAATATGTGCGTACTCGTATTTGCATGCGCCTTCGCGTTGAATATAACTCACGCAGGAGATGCCTGCAAGGTAAATCAACCCAAAGAGAGGAACCATTATGGCTAATTATGCAAAGACCCACATCGGTAATGAGAGCCGTGTCGAGCTGCACGAAGTGCTCGGGCTTACCGGGGCAGAGGTGAGTGTCAA
Organism: uncultured Collinsella sp.; assembly: GCA_900552755.1. Classification (GTDB taxonomy): domain Bacteria; phylum Actinomycetota; class Coriobacteriia; order Coriobacteriales; family Coriobacteriaceae; genus Collinsella. The sequence continues at coordinate 11,590 of USAY01000036.1, read as the reverse complement.
CAATCTTCCCGCCGGCGCTGGCGTTCCGTTTGTCCATGCACACAAGGAAAACGAGGAGATTTATGGCGTGCTCGAGGGCGCGGGCTCGGTCACGATCGACGGTGAGGATATCGAGCTTGCAGCCGGCGACTGGCTGCGCATTTCCCCCGCCGCACACCGTCAGTTCCGCGCCGCATCCGACTCGGGCATCACATACGTCTGCATCCAGGTCAAGCAGGGATCCCTTGATGCCTTCACGGCCGACGACGCTATCATGTTCTAATTCGCGATCGGTGTGCAAGGAGCCGATACCGCTCGCATGCCCCCTTCGGAATAGGCGCTGAGCAGCTCCTGGGCGTGGGCGAACTCGGGTCCTCGCCTCCAACCAAGCAGGCGGTTGACCGCGAGATTTCCCTGGACGTCGTGAACGAAGAGCAGATAGGCGTCCTCACGCGAGAGTCCGGTCTCCTCCATGATCGAGGGAACCATCTGCTCAGCGCCGCGCTCGACGACACGCTGTGCCACCCGGGTGTACGCATCGTCATCCGAGTAGAGCAGATAATAGTCATCGTTTGCCGGCGGGCGCTGGCAGAGGGCCCCCGCCTCCGTTCCCTCGAGTGGGGGCGCCGCCGCCAGGGCCTCGTCGATAAGCGCGTCGAGCAGCGCGAACTTGTCCTCGTAGTGCAAATAGAACGTGCCGCGGTTGATATCGGCGCAGCGGCAGATGTCCGCCACCGTCATCTTCGCGAAGCCGACCTCGGCCAGCAGCGCAAAGAACGCCTCCCGTATGACCGAGAGCGTATAGCGTCGGCGACGATCGATCTTCCCCGATTCCATGGCCCCTCCAATTGCAGCGCTCAACAATATCCAGAAGCTGCTCGTTTATCGACAGCAGCTCGAAACTGTTCATTGCTCTGACGTAAATCAACATTGATGCTTTTTATAGACACCTGTTTATTGTAGTTGAAAGAGAGTATCAAGTGACTCTATACGAGCGGCTCGTTATCGAACTCACCAACCAATCGTTTTCCCATCAGGCCGCCTACCGCACCGGCGGCACGCCCTATGAGCTGAGCGCCCGCGAGCCGGAGCCCTACGACCAGCAAATCAAGGACTTCGCCCGGATGATCGAGGAAGCCGATTGCGTGCTGGTGGGCGGGGCCTCCGGACTCTCCGCGGCGGGCGGCGGCGACTTCTACTACGAGGACAACGCGACCTATCGCAGGCATTTCGGCAAATTCGCCGAGCACTACGGTTTCAGAGGCGCTTTTGAAGGGTCGTCCTACCGCTGGCCCACCGCCGAGTCGCGCTGGGGCTACCTTGCCACCTTCCTCGACACCACGCTCAACGCCCCGCTGCGCGGGCCCTACAAAGATCTCGACGCCATTCTTACCGAGAAAGACTTCTTCGTTCTCGCCACCAACCAGGACACGCAGTTCATGAAAATCTACCCTTGGGAGAAGGTGGCAGAGATCCAAGGCGACCACCGCTTCTTCCAGTGCTCCCGTTGCTGTACCGACGAGGTATGGGACGCCATCGAGCCGGTCTCTCGTATGGTAGAGGCCATGGGAGACGGCCTAGAGGTTCCGACAGAACTCGTGCCACGCTGCCCGCACTGCGGGGCAGAGGCGTTCCCTTGGGTTCGCGGCTACGGCAACTTCCTGCAGGGCGAGCTCTACGAGGAGCAGTACCGCAAGGTGTCCGACTGGCTCGACGCGCACGCGCGGCAGAAGATTCTCTTCCTTGAGCTGGGCGTGGGCCGCATGACGCCCGCGTTTATTCAGGAGCCGTTCTGGGCCCTCACAGCGCAGTTACCGCAGGCTGGCTACATCGCCGTGAACAACAGGACGCAGTTTCTCCCCCGTGCAATCGAGGATCGGGGGCTCGCCGTTCGCGCCGATATCGCCGACGTGCTCGCCGACGTGCGCAAGACACTGGGTAGGTAGCGCATGGAAACGGTAAAAGCGGTTCGTATCGGCCAGGCACTTGCCGAGGCGGATCTTGTCATCATCGGCGCCAGCAACGGGCTCGACATGGCGGAAGGGCTCAATCTCTTCTGCGCCGACGCCCATTTCCGAGAGGCGTACGGGGACCTCGCCCAGGCCGACGGCATCGGCTGCATACTGCAGGGGCTCGCCTCTCTAGATGCAAACGTACGACGCCGATGGGCCGAGCGGTTCCATCAAAAGGAGTATGTCGAGTATGAGCCCAGCCCGCTCATGAACAGGCTGCGGCATCTTACGGAGCACGCTGACACCTTCGTGATCACGTGCAATATCGACGGACACTTCGCACGTGCAGGGTTCAACGAGAACAGCGTGCTCGAAACGGAGGGGAGCATACGCACGTCGATTGACGAAATGCGTCTCGCTCATCCAGATGCCCTCGCTACAGCCCAGCTCGAAGAACTCGCACGCCTTGTGCAAGTCCATCACAATGGCAGGGTTGTCATTCTCGAGCTTGGCGTGGGGCTGCGCAACGGCATCATAAAGCGCATGCTCGCTCAGGTCGCGAACGACAGCGAGCACGCCACCTACATCGTGTTCAACTACAGCCAGGCCATGGCGCCCGACGCTTTGTGCGAGACAATTCTCGTTGACGGCGATATGGCCCCGGCTTTCGAGGAGATTACCCAATGCCGTCTCTAGAGAGGGAAGCGTATAGGCTTCGAAGCCTTATCGACGATGCCGACGCCATCATCGTCGGCATCGGCTCGGGCATGTCGAGCGCCGCCGGGTTCAACCATTACAACCACGCGGGCATGACGCGTGCCGGAATGGCGGACTGGCAGCAAGCCTTTGGCTTCAAGAGCCTTTTCGACGGCTTCTACCACCTCTACCCCAGCCTCGAGCAGCAATGGGCCTACTACGCGCGATACATCGATTTCATGCTGCGCGAGCCGGCCTCGCAGCCCTATCTCGACCTGCGGTCCCTCATCGGCCATAAGGATTACTTCATCCTGAGCACCAATGTGGACACCCAGGTCGAGAAGACGTTTCCTGCCGAGAGGACCTGCAACTATCAGGGAAGCTTCGCGCACCTTCAGTGCAAGCAACCATGCTGCGATGAGATCTTCGATGCGAGTCCCTACGTCGAGCGCATGCTCGCAGGCATGGCGGGGTTCGAGATCCGCAGCGAGGATGTCCCCCGATGCCCGTACTGCGGCTGGCAGCTTGTGCCGTGGGTGCGCGACGACACGTTTTTGCAGGGCACGGCATGGCGCGAGGGCCTCGAACGATATGAGCACTTCGTGCGCGAGCGCGGTAGTAGCCGCGTGCTGTTGCTAGAGCTCGGCGTGGGCGAGATGACCCCCGGTATCATCACGCTCCCATTCTGGAGCATGACCGCAAAGCTGCCGGATGCGCACCTGCTGAGCGTAAACATCTCGGGCGACTCGGCTCCGCTGCAGCTCGGAAGCAAAGCAGAGGCGATCCAGGCCGACTTGCGCACCCTGCTCTCGGTGGCGCGGGTGGGAGACGAGTAACGTGGCGAGGCTTTTGCGCTTTCATCAGCCCGGACATCACGCCCATAGAAGCGATGGCTCTGATTCGGGTGTCAAAGTTTAAGCCTCCTTGTCAGCCGCTGTAAGGTATTCCTCGTCGTCCACGGGCTCCAACCACTCGTTGGAGGTCTCCTCGCCCGGAACCTCCAGCGCGAGATGGGAGAACCAGCTGTCGGGCGCGGCTCCGTGCCAATGCTTTACGCCCGCGGGAATATTTACTACATCGCCAGGGCGCAGCTCCTGTGCCGGTTTACCCCATTCCTGGTAAAACCCTCGACCAGCCACGCAGACAAGGATCTGTCCGCCGCCGCTTTTGGCGTGATGGATGTGCCAGTTGTTGCGGCAGCCGGGCTCGAACGTCACGTTGTAGACGCCGACCTGATTGGTGGAAAGGGGCGCGAGGTAGCTTTGCCCGATAAAGTACTTCGCAAATGCGTCGTTGGGGGCGCCGATAGGAAAGGCCATCTCGTTTTGGTGCTTAGCTCTTGCATCAGCAGCATCGCTATCCGCCCAGACCTCCTTCGCCATGCGAAAGGCCGCCCACGCCTTGGGCCATCCTGCGTAAAACGCCGCATGTGTAAGGATTTCCGCTATCTCCGTCCTGGTCACGCCATTGTTCTTTGCGGACATCAGATGATATTGGAACGAAGAGTCCGTCAGGCCCTGCGCCATCAGGGCCACCACCGTCACGATGCTACGGTCCCGCAGGGAGAGCTCGCCCTCTCGGCTCCACACCTCGCCGAACAGCACATCGTCGTTGAGCTGTGCGAATTTGGGGGCGAAGCCCCCCAGGGCATCTCTACCCGCCGTCTGCTTAATTGCCATGATCGATTTCCTCCTATCGATGGTTCTGGACACGAATCTGCCTCCACGCGGTTAAGTGGCCCGCCTAGATTTCCATGCCCATTCGTTGCGCCTGTTCCAGAGCGGGATGCCCGGCGATATCGCCCACACCGTTCACGCCGCCGGCGAAAACCGTTTTGCCCATTACGGACCACCCCTTGCGCTACCGATTTGTATTGATGAGAATGAAGGTAATACCTAAACCTGACTTTAGGTCAAGGAGTGAATTCGAGATTTATCCGGAGGAACCATGTACACAATCGGACAGGTGGCGGAGATGTTCGGTCTGCCCGCCTCAACGCTGCGGTATTACGACAAGCAGGGATTGTTCCCGGGGCTGGAGCGGACGTCCGGCATTCGCCGATTCGGCGATACGGAACTCGAGGCGCTTCGAGTCATCGAATGCCTGAAGAAGGCGGGAATGGAGATCAAGGAAATCCGGCTGTTCATGGAATGGTGCGCGGAGGGCCCGTCCACTTATCCCAAGCGCAAGGCTATGTTCGAGGAACGGAAGGCCCACATGGAGTCGGAGATCGCGAAGATGAACCGTGCCCTGGACATGTTGAAGTTCAAATGCTGGTACTACGAGCAGGCGATTCAAGATGGCAGCGAGGATAGAGTGAAGGCGCTGATTCCCGACAATTTGCCGGAAGAAATCAAAGGCGCCTACGAGAACGCGCACGCTCGATAAAGCCGTTCGCTATCCATGGGGCTCCGGCAAGGAGCTCTTTCCGAACAGAACGAAAAAGAAAGCCTCCGAACCAAAAGGTCCGGAGGCTGTTATTTCCGCTATTTCCACTCAGCAATAGGAGCCACTGGTCAAAAGCCTGTCAACATCAAAACAAGTTCTCAATCTACCGATTCTACATGAGGCAATGGTCCTCATTTGATACCAGCGCTGTTTGCGCACTAGGAAGCAAAGGAATCGGGCCGCCGCTCAAATAAAATCACCGCCATCTTGCATAAACGACGCCATGTTAAGGTGCCTGACGCCATCCCTCTCCTGCAATAGAGGATCAAGCGTGAACAAGTAACGCGGATACCCATCCCTGATGTGGCCGAACGGCCTGTACTCGTGCTCCTCGACGTCTCTGTCGGCAATCGACATAGAGACCTGGATGTAGGCGTAAGCATAGCGCCTACGAGCGATGAAGTCACACTCGAGCTTCCCAATACGGCCCACAGAAAGCTCGTACCCGCGCGATGCAAGATAGAGGTAGATCTTCACGTCGGTATATACGCAAGATGCACCCCTTTTTCTCAGCGTCCATTTCATCAGTTATGGGGGTGCTTTTTTACATTTTATAAAAAAGCGTACCGATAACTTATTCCCACTCAGTTTCGGAAATCGAATGGTTTTCAAGTTTCGAAAGCGGCGTCCCAACATGCGTAAGGGCATGTTGGGACGCATCAGTAAAACGGGAATCGACTCACGCGAGAAGGCGCCGCCCCGTCGCCTCGAGACGTGCGACAGGCAGATTAGGTTTGGGGAGTAGAACGGCCCTTGCGCGAGGCGTGAATTGTAATCGATAAAGCCGAGCTTTGAGAACATGCGGTTTATCTCGTCGAACGTTGAGCCGACAGGGGCTTGCGCCACAGTGGGCGACTTAGCGACGCCCATGCCCATGATGCCGGGCACAAGCGTGAATGCGCCACGTGGAGGCGAGGGGGCCGCCCGAGAGGTTGATGGTGAGCGAGCACCAAAGGTCAAGGTAGCCCTCGCCTTCCGGGCTTGCGAGGTCGAGGGCGAGCGTCCCTCCCTCGGTCGCGTACAGCGACGGCAGACACTCGGCCAGCTCCTCGGTCATAAGCGCTTACATGTCCGTCTCCCCTCCGGGCCACGTCGGACCCCTAGAATCTTCGCCCCGCGGGCAAAGCCTCGGCGCGCCCCATGGCATCTCGACTTTGCCCCCTGCAATGCCGCGCAGCGGAGACACCACCTGAGACGGACGTCGATGCATCGAACCCGAGACCGGGCGCTGCGGCGGGAAGCCTCTCGCGCGGACAATCTGCTCGATCTTGCCGTGCACGTCTTAAAAAAGTTCGAAAAAAGTCTAATAGTACGACATCCGTCGAACAGTCGGGGGGTACACACCACTACAGATGGCCCACGGAACGGGGAGCGAGATGGTCGGCGACGGGTTCAAGGCACTCTCCGGCCCCACGCTCCGCCAGGGAGGGCGTCGGGAGGGAGGCCGTAATGGGTGAGAGGAGCGAGCGGCCGGAGCGGGTGTTTCCCGGCAGGACAGACCCGTGGTTCATAGCGGCCATGGTGATTGTGGCGGGCGGTTTATCCGCGGCGTGTATCGCGTGTTTCCTGAGCTCGAGTCCCGCGCTCCTATGGGGCTGGCTCGCGCTGCTGCCCGTCCCGGCCCTCGTGGCCCTGGCCGCCCTTCCCGTCCGCAGCAACCGCCTCGAGCTCTACGGCGACCGCCTCGTCGTCGTGTACGCTGGGATGCGTTCGGTGATACCCTACGCCCACGTGCGGGGCGTCCGGCGCACCAGGACGCTCTGGGCGGGGACGGCCAACTCGCTCGACCGCGTCTATATCAAGGCGCCCTACGACGGCGACGCCATCGTCTCGGTGACCGACAACGATGCCCTCATGGCAGAGCTCGAGCGTAGGTGCGGCCTGCGGCCCGACTGCGAACAAGGCAACTAGCTTCGCAGGGCGGCTATCAGCGACTTGCTGCTCATCGTCATATCACGACGGCCAATTTTGGGTCGGGCTGGCGGAGCATGTCGAGGACGGCAGATACGGCGTCGCCCGCATCGTCTTCGGCGCAGAACCGTCCACTGAGGAGATCCTGCGATTCGTCGTCAACAAATGGGCGAAGCTCTCGTTCTTCGATCACGATTCGACCGAGGCGAGCAAGCCCGCGAAGAACCCCAAGCGGCGCGCTCGCGAGGCAGCGAAAGCCCTTAAACGGCCCGCGGTGAGCACCAAGGCACAACAGGCGCTCGCGGCACAGCGGGAAGCGATGAAGCGGGAGTCGGCTCAAGCAAGAAGTCAGCGTCGCGCGGATGAGGCGGAGACGCGCTTCGAGCAGCGAAAGTTAAGGCGCAAGCAGAAGCATCGCGGGCATTGATCGCCATTACGGCAAACCTTACACAGAAGCGGTGTCAGTTCCGTTTGAAACCGACACCGCTATCTATTGCACCGTTCGTCAACAGTCGACCCCCATCTCACTCGTATTCGATATATGTATCTTGAATACGAGGCCGCTAGATCATAACGGCGAATGCTGGTTTTCATTGCAACTGCTCAGGGATGATGGGTGCGATTGTCCTAGACAACGCCACAGGAGCAAGTCATAATTCGTAGACTAAAAATGAGCAAAAAATCGGAATTATGAGGACTGAATCATGTGGAATGAATTAGGCATAAGTGCAGGAACGACAATCATTATTTTGATTGCACTGTATTTCGTTATCAAATGGGCGGTGAAAAATGGCATAAAAGAAGCCTACGGTGCTATCACTGGCAAGCATACCGCTGAAGATATCCAAAACGAAAAAGACTTGAAAGAACTTGGGTTTTGAGAAGCGCCTTACCGTGCAAGTTGTAAAGCGTGGCCCAGAGAGAGGTAGGCCACTGCGCTTTGATCCTCGCGCGCCCGCAATCACATTGGAGAAGTCAGCGTTACGAAAGAGCATCGCCTCCTCGAGGTATCTATTGCGACACTTCAACCTATCGCCTTTCAAGAAATACTCCTAAAGCTCGAATCTAGTTACACTTTTGGGGGTATCAAAACTCCGCGCCGCGGGGACCCAAGAGCTAATCTCATTAACTCGGCCAGGCTACTCAAGATCGCGAGTGGCGGAATCGGGCAGACGGATGCACGAGATGAAGTTGAAGTCGTTCTTCCGCGCATAATCAATCTCGCCATCGGCGCGGTCTTGCCACCAGAAGCCCTCGAGCGGCGGCACGACGAAGTCGAAATAGCCCTCGATTTCCCGCGGCGGGCCCCTCTTCGACATCTTGATGGTATATGCGACGTCGTAGAGCAGTGGCAATGCATTCTGCTACGCGCCGCCTTCGGCATTGGAATCGCCCTTGCCCCGTACGGCAACGTAGCTCATAGACGGAACGATCAGGATGCTCGGCTTGTTAGGCGGTTTGCCCGTGATGTTGTAGCGCACCGTAGACGCTGATGGAGATGGCTGCGCGCGGGCACGAGCGCGCCACCGCACTTCACAGCTTGTTTCTCAAGTATTTGGGACGCACACGCGGCGTTCAAAAATGCGGAGCGACTCCGCATGGCTCGAGACTGAGCCGAGGTGCCCTACTTCTCGCCCTCCAGCAGCCCCACGATGCGGTCGATGTCGACGGCAAAGCGAGGCCTTCCCTCGCGCTCGTAGCGGTCGAGGTATGCCTGGCACTCGGAGACAATGCGCTTGGTGTTGCCATCGATGATGCGCCGGAACGTCTCGTAGTAGGCCGAGCCCTAGGTCCTGAAGCGGCGCTGGTAGGCCTTGGTTATGGGGAACATCTTGATGTAGTGGATGCCGTGGCGGCAGCCGGGGCGCGTCGTGGGGCGGGGTGGCAACGCAAAGTACTGGTCTTTGGGCACGTTAGGGGCGATGTTGGAACGCAGCGGCACGGCGAAGTCCCTGCGCTTCCCGCGGAAACGCAGCCTCACCACCACGATGCAGGGGCGATTGTGCTTAAGCATGGGCTCGCGGTCGCCCTCGACGAGATCGAAGAAGTCCTGGGGATGGATACGATCTTCATCGGTTACGCCCCCTTCATACGAAGCGGGGCCCGCATCGCTGCAGGCCCCTACAGGTGGGCGATATTCTACGCCTTGCGGCACCCCGTCGCCCACGGAGGTTAAACGTACACGTAAGCCGTACTCTGAAAGCCGCGGCTTCCGGCAAGTAGTTTATACCACGAAAGGTCGCTTTCGATGCGCCTAGCTCGCAAAATAACACTCGCTGGGCCGTCACCCCTGGCAGTTACCCTCCAATCTTCATTGGAGTCAGCAGGTCAATTCATATAGTTATGGGGGTTTATCCTACCGTCGGTGAGCGATTTCGTTAGGGTGTCGAAGCGGTCGAGGATGTCGATGACCTTCTGCTGGGTGCCGATGGATGGGGCGGGAATCTCGACCCTCGATAAGTCCACAGGCGCGGCTTCGATTGCCTTTTTCGATTTAGCGTATTGCTCTTCAGATTATCGTGGTGTGCTCGTAGCCGCGCTCCACGAAGAGCCGCTCGGCAACGTCGAGAATCTTCTCGACCGCCTCCTCCGGGTACTTATTGCGTGCCACGGGCACCTCCGTCCTTGTTATCGCGATTAACATACCATGAGTGGCGTACGGGTCGAGAAGGGCTGGCGCCAAAAGAGCCCAACGGCCGTTACGGCTTCGTTAGAAACGCGCCCCACCATGGATGGTGAACCCGAAAGGTAAGGCGCGCGGGCACGGCGACTCGGCCCGCGCGCCCGGAAGAGAAAGGACGAACCCATGGGTTACATGCTCGAGACGCGCGGGCTCACCAAGCGCTTCGGCCGCGGTGACCAGGCGCAGGATGCCGTGGCCGACGTGAGCCTTCATATCCGCGAGGGCGAGGTGTACGGGCTGCTCGGCCCCAACGGCGCCGGCAAGTCGACAACGCTCAAGATGATCTGCGGGATGCTGCGGCCGACGGCCGGGGAGATCCTCTTTGCCGGGCACGCCTGGCGCCGCGAGGACCTCTACGCAATCGGCAGCCTCATCGAGGAGGCGCCGCTCTACCCCAACCTCACCGCGCGCGAGAACCTGCGCGTGCGCACCACGCTGCTGGGCCTTCCCGAGAGCCGCATAGATGAGGTGCTCGCCGCCGTGGACCTCGCGGACACCGGGAAGAAGCGCGCCGGGCGCTTCTCGATGGGCATGCGGCAGCGCCTGGGGCTCGCGCTGGCGCTGATCGCCCGGCCACGCCTGCTCGTGCTCGACGAGCCCACCAACGGCCTCGACCCCATCGGCATCGAGGAGCTGCGCGACCAGATCCGCGGCTTCGCGGCGGCGGGCACGACGGTGATCGTCTCGAGCCACATCCTCTCCGAGGTGCAGCAGATGGCGGACACCATCGGCATCATCTGCGGGGGGGCGCCTCGCCTACGAGGATGCGCTTCGGCCCGGACAGGACCTCGAGGAACTCTTCATGAGCTTCTGCCGGGAAGGGCGACGAGCACGCGGGGAGGTGGCGGCATGACGGGCGAGAAAGGCGGCCTGCTCGCGGGCCTGCGCGCCGAGGCCCTGAAGTCGCGCCACGCGGCACCGGTTCGCCTGGCCGTGCTCATGGCGCTGCCGATGCCGCTGCTCGGCGCGATGCCCTACCGGGGCGTGCAGATCTTCAGCGCGTGGAACTACTGGTACGCGCTCTTCCTGCCCGTGTCTCTCTCGCTCGTGGTGGCGTGCGTCGCGCGGGCGGACGCTCGCACGCGGATGCGGGGGCTTCTGGGCCTGGGCTTCCCGCTCGGGCGCGCCTGGTGGGCCAAGGCGCTCTGGTGCCTCGCGCTCTGCACGCTCTCGAACCTCGTGGTCTTCGGCATCTACCTCGCGGGATCGGCGTTCTCCTCGCAGGGCCTCACGGCCGCGGGCACGCTCACGATGCTCCTCTGCGCGCTCATCAACACGGTGACCGCGGCGTGGATGATCCCCGCAGGGCTCTTCCTCACGGCGCGGCTCGGAATGCTCGCGGGCATCTTCTGCCCGCTCGCCGCGCAGCTCGTGGGTGGGTTCGCCTGGTCGTTGGTGCCGCTGCCGCAGCTCTTCCCGCCGTCGGCGAGCATGGTCATCCCCACGAGCTTCATCCCCGTGCTGCCGAGCGGCGAGCCACTCGCGGCGGACGGCATGCTCACACTGGCGGGCCTTGCGGTCTGCGCGCTCGCGTTCGCCGCGCTCACGGCGGCGGGCGCGGCCTGGTTCGCGCGCTCCGAGGAGAGGTGATGGCCATGACACGGCTCTCCGACCCGACGCCGCGCATGACTCTCCCGCGGGCCCTGCTCTCCGAGGTCCTGCGCCTGGCGCGCTCCCCGCTCGCAGTGGTGCACCTCGTCTGCGGCCTGGCAGCCGGTCTTGCCTGCGGCGAGTACTTCTCCGTTACCCGATGGGACCCGGCGCTGGGCGCGGACGCCTACGCCCAGTTCCTCGGCGCCCTCATGCCGCTCATGTCCGCCATCGTCTGCGGGCTCGCCGTGGACGAGGAGCGCGCTGCCGGGCGCCTCGCCAACCTCACGGCGGTCCCCTCGCGCGGGCGCGCCGTCGCGGCGAAGCTGCT
>USAY01000035.1 GCA_900552755.1 uncultured Collinsella sp. | reverse complement strand
TGCTCGGCCTTGGCCAGGTCGTACCGGGGGCAATGTCGCACCAAGAAGGCTATATCGGCGCCATGCTCTTTGTGATTCCCGGCTTTCCGCTCATTACGGCGGGCCTCGACATCGCCAAGCTCGACATGCGAAGCGGTATCGAGCGCCTTTCATATGCCGTATCGATTATTGTGATGGCGACGCTCGTAGGTTGGATGGTTGCCGAGTGTGTTGGCCTGGCGCCGGACGACTTTGCCCCACTGGGCCTTTCGCCGCTTGCCCTTACGCTCCTGCGCGTGGTGATGAGCTTCGTTGGCGTATTCGGCTTCTCGGTGATGTTCAACAGCCCGGTAAAGATGGCCGCGGCAGCTGGGTTGATCGGCGCCGTGTCCAATACCCTGCGTCTGACCCTTGTCGATGCGCCGACGATGATTCCCTTCCTGGGCCTCAGCACGGGAATGCCTCCCGAGGCAGCAGCGTTTATCGGCGCGCTGGTATCGGGGCTGCTCGCAAGCTTGGCCGAAGTCAAGCTCACCTACCCGCGCATCGCCCTCACGGTGCCTTCGATTGTCATTATGGTGCCCGGTCTGTATCTCTATCGCTCTATGTATTACATGTGCACCTTCGACACGGTCAACATGCTCGGCTGGTTTGTGCGCGCAGTGCTCATCGTGGCGTTTCTGCCCGTTGGCTTGGGCGTGGCGAGAACCCTCACCGACCCTCGCTGGCGCCATACCAGCTAATTGGTGCAAGGGGGACAGGTTACTTTGCACCAAATGAGTTGCGGTGAAATAGGGACTGAATTGTTGCTTAAAGGGTCAAAACAGTCCGTATTCCACCGCAACTTATGGGGTCGGGGGTTTTGGTGCCCTGCATCTCCACAAACTCAACGCTTACGAAGCGCGCGCCGTTCGTGTTAGGGTAGTTCCACCACATAAGTAGTCGCAGACGCGCGTAACACGGGCGGGCGAGATGAAGTCCCAACAGCTCCATCTTGCCCGCCCGTTTTTGTTGCGTGGTGCCGCGGCGTAACACAGAAAGGAATCTGCCCTTCATGCCTATCAACAAACGAGAGAGCCTGCTGTTCACCTTTATCATGTGCTTTTGCATGGTGCTCTGGATGAGCATCTACAACGTTGCCCTGCAGCACGGGGCCATCAACGGCGAGGTCGTTGCCACTGCGTGGCTCGGCTTCCCCGTTGCCTACATTTTTGCCATGTGCTGCGACTGGTTCGTCGCCAGCCCGCTCGCCAAGGGTTTCGCCTTTAAGTACTTGGTCACGCCGGGCAAGAGCTCGCCACTTGCCATGACGCTCGCCGTCAGCTCCTGCATGGTCGTTCCCATGGTCATCATCATGTCGCTGTACGGTGCCTGTGAGGGTCTGACGCACATGTCCGGCGGCATCCTTGCGAACCTGTATTCCGTGCCCGCGATCTGGATGATCAACATCCCGCATAATTTTGTGATGGCGCTGCCGTGGAACCTTTTGGTAGCCGGTCCGATTTCCCGCTTCGTCTTCCGTCGCGCCTTCCCTGTGGGGACGGTTTTCGAGGAGGAGCATGCCGAGCTCTTGGAGCAGGCTATGGCTCCTGAGTGCGAGTAGCTCGCTTAGGGATCTGCTGAGCGCGGGCGACTTGCTTGGTTGGAGCCCTAAGCGTGGATAGCTCTCTCGGCGACATCGCGGGCGTGAGCGGTGCACATGACCGGAGGGCCCGTGCTGCTCCGTTGCCCGACGTGCTAGCGCGCAGAACAATCTGTTGGTGCATTCGGCGGCTGCTGAAGCGTTTCGGCAGCCGCTTTTTATACGGAGTTTAAATACAACAGTCTGTTGTATTACGTAGAGTGGTATATCTCTAGCGGGAAAAATGCGAGAGACGGAGCATTATGGCGTTGCTAGTAGGACTGGACGTAGGGTCGACGACGACCAAAGTTTACGCGATGCACGAGGATATGACCGAGGCGTGGTGGGGATATCGCCGCCACGGGGCGTGTCAGACAGCGAGCGTGCGCGCCATGCTCGGCGAGCTCGCCGAGCGCTTTCCCCATGAGTCACTGCGCGTTGCGGTGACCGGCTCGGGTGCGCGCGATATCGCGACCGCGCTGGGCGCCTCGTACGTTCAGGAGGTGGTCGCCAACGCGCTCGCGATCAGCAGGTTCTATCCGCAGACGCGCTGCGCCATCGAGCTGGGCGGCCAAGACGCCAAGATGATCTTCTTCCGCACCAACGATAAGGGAGACATCGAGGTTGCCGACATGCGCATGAACGGCTCGTGCGCAGGCGGTACCGGTGCATTTATCGACGAGATGGCAAAGCTCATGGGGGTCGGCACCGAATCGGGCGAGTTCGAGCAGCTCGCAAGCCGGGGAACGACCGTCCACGAGGTCTCGGGCCGCTGCGGCGTGTACGCAAAGACCGATATCCAGCCGCTGCTCAACGAGGGCATTCCTACCACCGACCTGGCGCTTTCGGCGCTTCACGCGGTCGCCCGCCAAACGATCGGCGGTCTGGCCCAGGGTATCGACATCGAGCCGCCGGTAATCTTCGAGGGCGGTACGCTCGCCTACAACCCCACACTGGTCCGCGTGTTCCGGGAGCAACTGAATCTATCGGACGATCAGGTTATCGTCCCGCGCGATCCGCAGATCATGGTCGCGCGCGGTGCCGCCCTGTCGCTGACCGACATGTTCGCATCGTCCCAACCGATCGACCTTCCCGACGCTTTTGTCCGGCTGGATAAGCTCGAGACGGTCGCGCCCGCAAGCGGGGAGGGACGTCTTGCCCAGCCCTTTTTTGCCACACCTGCCGAGCAGGCGGATTTTACGGCACGCCATGGCAAAGAGACGCCGGCAAAGGGTCCGGATGCGTATGCGCCCGGAGAGACGGTGCGTGTGGCGCTCGGTATCGATTCGGGGAGCACGACGACCAAGTTCGCCCTGGTCGATGAGGCGGGTGAGCTTGTCGATTCGTTCTACGCGTCTAATAACGGCAGACCGCTCGACGTCGCCCAACAGGGTCTTGTCAGCTTGAAGAACCGCTGGGAGACAGCGGGAGTCACGCTTGCGATCGATGCCGTGGGCACCACGGGATACGGCGAGGAGCTTTTCGCGCGCGCGTTCCACGCCGACTACCATACGGTCGAGACGGTCGCGCACGCCCGCGCCGCGTGCGCATGCGTTCCCGATGCGACCTTCGTGCTCGACATCGGCGGACAGGATATGAAGGCCATCTGGCTCAACCACGGCGTGCTGACCGATATCGTCGTCAACGAGGCGTGCTCTGCGGGCTGCGGCTCGTTCCTCGAGGGTTTTGCCAAAAACCTCGGAATAGCCGTTGAGGATATCGCGACCGAGGCATTTTCGTCCAAAGCCCCCGCCGTTCTCGGCAGCCGCTGCACGGTGTTCATGAACAGCAGCGTCGTTTCCGAGCAGCGGCGCGGTAAGGGTCCGGGCGACATCATGGCCGGTCTCTGCCGTTCGATTATCGAGAACGTGTTCACCAAGGTCATTCGCGTTTCAAATCTCAACCGTCTGGGCGACAAAGTCGTCGTCCAGGGCGGCACGTTCCGAAACGACGCGGTGCTGCGCGCATTCGAGCAGTATCTGGGCAAACCCGTCACGCGTGCGCCCCACCCGGGGCTGATGGGCGCTATCGGTATCGCCCTGCTCGCGCGCGAGGAATGCCGCAAGGGCGACGCCGGCACGTCGTTTATCGGGCTCGATGCCGTGGAGCGCTTCGAGCATCGCGAGTTCGGCGGCGTTACCTGCCGTCGGTGCAACAACCGCTGCCAGCGCGCGGTCGTGGCATTTGGCGACGGCTCGCTTTACGTCACGGGCAATCGCTGCCCGCGCGGCGGCGCCATCTCATGGGATGAGCTCGTGCGCGAGGTTCCCGCGGCGGAGGAGCTGCGTCCGCAGGGTGCTTGCGAGGCACAGGCACCCGGCACGGGGCGCGACCGGACCGCGGCTGCCCCCAATCTCTTTGTCGACCGCGAGAAGCTGCTGTTCGAGTCGTACCCCACGGTTCCCGTCAGCGGGGGGCGCGATGTCACGATCGGCATTCCCCGTGTGCTCGAGTTCTGGGACACCATGCCGTTCTGGTCGACGTTCTTCAGCACGCTCGGCTTTAAGGTGCGCGTCTCGGGACGCAGCACCAAGGCGATGTACGAGCGCGGTCTGGCGCACGTCACATCCGACACCGTGTGCTTCCCGGCCAAGCTCGTCCACGGGCACATCCGCAATCTCGTCGACGCCGGCGTCGACCGCATCTTCATGCCCATCATCACGACGGTGCCCACCGAAAACACCGCCTCTACCAGCGAGTGGATGTGCGCCGTCGTAAAGGGATACCCCTACGTGATGCGCAATTCCGATAACCCGGAGGAGCGTTTCGGCGTTCCGTTCGATACGCCGCTGTTCCACTGGTACGACGAGGGCGACCGAAACCGCCAGCTCAAGGCGTGGTGCAAGGAGACCTTCGATATCGATGCCGACCTGGTTGCCAAGGCGACCGAGCAGGCGGACCGCGCGCAGGAGACGTTTGAGAACCAGCTGCAGCTGCGCGGCAGGCAGGTGCTCGAGAACGTGCACGAGGACGGCGGCTACGCGGTGGTGATCGCTTCGCGCCCGTACCACAACGACCCGCTGGTCAACCACGGGCTGCCCAAGCTCTTCTCTGAGCGCGGCATCCCCGTGCTGACGCCCGATGCGGTGCCGGGGGTCTGCAACGTCGATCTTTCCAACAGCCGCATCGACATCGTGAACAACTACCATGCGCGCATGCTGTCGTGCGCGGTCATCGTCGCATCGACGCCCGAGCTCGAGCTCGTGCAGATGGGCAGCTTCGGCTGCGGCCACGATGCGTATCTCACCGACGAGATCGCGCGCATGATGGGCGAGATGGGCTCCAAGGTTCCGATGATGATCAAGCTCGATGAGAGCGACGTCGCCGGTCCCATGGGCATTCGCGTGCGTTCGTTTATCGAGTCGGTCAACCGTCGTCGCGCGGAGGAGCGTGCCGAGGGCGCCCGGGTGCACGCGGTCCATCCGCTCGACGACCCGTATAAGGTCAAGTACACCAAGCGCGACCGGCACGACAAGATCGCGCTGGTCCCCAACACCTCCCATGCGTTCTGCAGGCTCATGACCGCGGCGATGCGCAATCAGGGCGTGCGCGCCGAGGCCCTTGATATCGGGCGCGAGGATGCCATCCGCCTGGGCAAACGCTATGTGCACAACGACATCTGCTTCCCCGCGCAAATCGTGATCGGCGAGGCGCTCGCGGCACTCGAGAGCGGTAAGTACGACCCGCACGACGTCGCCGTGGTGACTGGCAAGTATATCGGCGACTGCCGCCTGACGCACTACATGCCCCTGCTGCGCCGCGCGCTCGACGACGCGGGATACGACTATGTCCCGGTGCTCACCAACGACGACGTCGATGCCCACAATGCGCATCCGGGCTTCAAGCTCGGCCTTGGCCCGAGCATCCAGATCGCCTACGGTCTTCCCATGATCGATGCCCTCGAGGCCATGCTTAGGCGCATCCGTCCCTACGAGCTCGAGAAGGGCGCGGCGGACGCTGCGTTCGACCGCGCGCTCGATGAGGTTATCGAGGGCATGGAGCGCTCCGGGCTGAGAGGCCAGGCGACGGGCTTCAAACGCGCGCTTGCGATCATGGACGCCGTTCCGTACGACCGCTCGAACCCGCATCCGACCGTTCTCATCGTGGGCGAGTACCTGCTCAATTTCCATCTCGGCGCCAACCACGAGATCGAGCGCTACCTCGAGGACAACGGGCTCGAGGTCATCGAGGCGCGCATGACCGACGTGATCCGCAAGACCTATTTCTACAAGCATGCGCAGTCGCGCGAGTTCCACGTCGACCTGTCGCTGCCCGAAAAGGCCTGGTATGCCACGGCGGACAACCTGTTCGAGCTCGCGCACGACCGTTGCGACCGCCTGGGCGCGGCGAGCCCGCTCTACGAGCCGCCGACGCGCATGCCCGAGCTCGTGCGCGCGAGCGATAAGATCCTGCACCATACGTTCGATGCGGGCGAGGGCGTGCTGATTCCGGCGGAGATTCTCGAGCACGCCAAGCGCGGCTGCCGCAACTTCGTGATCCTGCAGCCGTTCGGGTGTCTGCCCAACCATGTCGTGGGGCGCGGGCTCATCCATGCGCTCAAGGAGCAGTATCCCACGGCGCAGTTCCTGCCGCTCGACTACGATCCCGACGTGAGCTTCGCCAACGTGGAGAACCGTCTTCAGATGCTCATCATGAACGCCAAGGCGCAGGGGTGCGGTGAGGCGCATGGCGAGACCGCGTAAGGACGCCGATGCGCCCGATGCACGCACCCGTATCATCGAGGCGTTTTGGGAGCTCATCGAGAACAACAGCATCTTCGAGCTGTCGGTTGGCGAGGTGACCCGCGCCGCCCAGTGCAATCGCGGAACGTTTTACTACTATTTTCACGATTTCGATGAACTCGTCGCCATCGCCATAGCCCAGCTGCTGCAGGATAACGAGCTCATCACCGATGCCCTCTGGCATTTTTCGAGCGAGGGCGACCTTTCGGCGTTCGACCGGCGCGACGTCCGCTGCCTGCTGCGGCGCATCGTCATCACCATGAGGGCGGGTGCCGCCGAGCAGGTCGTGCAGGGCATCCATACGATCATCATCGACCGCGTGAGAGAGATCGTCCACCCCGACGGAGAAGAGCTCAAGGCAGATTCGAGCTTTGCGGTGGGCTTTCTGGTCTCGGGCATCATGGGCTTTGTGATGGCGGTCGGCTTTGCCCGGGAGGGCGGCGAGGAGATAGACCTCGAGCAGCCGGGGGACAGCGCGTGCGCGTACCTGAGGGCGGTCGCCATGCAGACGGTGGAAACGGTCGCGCAAGTCGAGGGCGTCGATACATCCGAGCTGCTCGAACGCGTCTCCAAGGAGGCCGATGCCTATCGCGCATCGCGTGCGACGAGTCCCGACGTGGTGAAAGACGCCTAGGGTTTCTCTTGCGGGGCGCCTGTCGCGCATCGCGCGGTGAGTCCCGCGATGCGGTCATAACCTGCATTCATGTGAGCCGGGTTTATAGATATTCCTCCAGCTGTTAACATATACTCCATATGGGTAAAGAGACCAAAGCGCTGCCGCGGGGCGGCGCTTTGCGTTTGAAAAAACTAGCTCGTCTAAGAGGAACTAGCATGTTAGACCGTTTTACCGATCGAGCGCGCAAGGTCATGTCGATGGCCAAACAGGAGGCGCTCGATCTGCACTCAAATAAGGTGGGCACCGAGCACCTGCTGCTCGCACTCGCCAAGGAGGACGAGGGCATCGCTGCCGAGGCGCTGCGCTCGCTTGATATCTCCTACGACGACATCATGGACACCCTCAAGGAGGTCCAGACCACGGTTCCCGAGCCCAGCGAGGAGACCGAGGCTGCCAAGCTTGCCTTTACGCCGCTCGTCATTAGCGTGATGGAGCGCTCCTTCCGCGTGGCACGTGAGAACAACCAGACCTACGTGTCGACCGAGCACTTGCTGATTGGCATCGTCGAAGAGGGTAACGGCATGGCCATGGACATCCTCATGCGCCTGGGTGTGTCGTCCGCCTCCATCAAAAAGGCTATCGAGAAACTTACCGCCAAGGACCAGGACAAGAAGCGTCCGCTCGCCGGCGCCGGTGCCGGGCGTCCCGGTGCGGGCCTGCCGTTCTTTAGCGGCTCGGACGCGTCGCAGCAAAAGGGGAGCGGCACCGATACGCTTAAGCAGTTCGCCACCAACCTTACGCAGAAGGCGCGCGACGGCGAGCTCGACCCTGTAATTGGTCGCGAAAAGGAAGTCCAGCGTATGATGGAGATCCTTTCGCGTCGCACCAAGAACAATCCGCTTATCTTGGGCGACCCCGGCGTGGGCAAGACGGCCATCGTCGAGGGTCTGGCTCAGCAGATTGCAGCTGGCAACGTGCCCGAGAACCTTATGAACCAGAACATCTGGACGCTCGACCTGCCGGGCCTCGTTGCGGGCGCCAAGTATCGCGGTGAGTTTGAGGAGCGCCTCAAGAACGTGATCCAGGAGGCCACCGAAGCTGACGACGTCATCCTGTTTATTGACGAGATGCACACCATCATCGGTGCCGGCTCTGCCGAGGGCTCCATCGACGCGAGCTCCATGCTCAAGCCCGTGCTCGCGCGCGGTGCCTTCCAGATTATCGGCGCCACCACGGCCGAGGAATTCCGCAAGTACCTCACCAAGGACCCGGCCTTCGAGCGTCGCTTCCAGACCATCGATGTCGAGGAGCCGAGCGTCGAGGACACGGTCAAGATCCTGACCGCGCTCAAGCCGCGCTACGAGGAGCACCACCATGTGCGCTATACGCAGGGTGCTATCGAGGCCGCCGCGAACCTCTCCGACCGCTACATCCAGGATCGCTTCCTGCCCGATAAGGCCATCGACCTCATTGACGAGGCCGGCGCCCGCGCCCGCATCGCCGCCAACCGCGCGCCCGAGCCGGTGCGCGAGGCCGAGCATCGCATAGAGGAGCTCAAGGCCGCCGCGCAGGAGGCCACCGAGAGCGACGACATGAACAAGGCCGCCGAGATCACCGAGCAGCAAAAGGCTGCCGAGATTGAGCTCGCCGAGGCCAAGGCTGCCTGGACCGCCGAGCTCGACGCCAGCCCGCTCACCATCGATGTCTCCCAGATTGCCGACATCGTGTCCGTGACCTCGGGCGTGCCGGTGTCCTCGCTCACCGAGAGCGAGAGCCGCCGCCTGCTGCAGGCCGAAAGCGTGCTCAAGACGCGCATCATCGGTCAGGACGAGGCCGTCGAGGCCGTTGCCAAGGCCGTGCGCCGCAGCCGCTCGCCGCTCAAGGACCCGCGTCGCCCCGGCGGCAGCTTTATCTTCCTGGGCCCCACCGGCACGGGCAAAACCGAGCTCGCCAAGACGCTCGCCGAGTATCTCTTTGGCAGCAAGGACGCGCTCATCAGCTTCGATATGTCGGAGTTTGGCAGTGAGTTCGAGGTCTCCAAGCTCATCGGTAGCCCCCCGGGCTATGTGGGCCACGACGAGGGCGGCCAGCTCACCAAGGCCGTTCGTCGTCACCCGTACTCGGTCGTGCTGTTCGACGAGATCGAGAAGGCGCACCCCGATATCTTCAACATCTTGCTGCAGGTGCTGGAGGAGGGCCGCCTGACCGATAGCCAGGGCAAGACGGTCGACTTCCGCAATACCGTGATCATCATGACGTCCAACGTGGGCGCCCGCGAGATTGCGCAGGATGCGAGCGTTGGCTTTGGCACCACCGGCGAGCAGGGTCTCACGTCGAGTGAGATCCGTGGTCGCGCGATGGGCGAGCTCAAGCGCCTGTTCCGCCCCGAGCTGCTCAACCGTATCGACGACATTGTGGTGTTCCAGAAGCTCTCGGGCGAGAATCTCACCAAGATCGCGCACCTGCTGGTGGACGACCTGCGTCAGCGTTTGATTGCCAACGGCATGAACATCAAGCTCACCGATGCGGCCTATGACAAGATCGTGGCCGAGGGCACCGACCTCACCAACGGTGCGCGTCCGCTGCGCCGTGCTATTCAAAAGCTCATCGAGGACCCGCTGTCCGAGGAGCTGCTGGCCGGCGAGTGGGGCGAGGGCGATACCGTCCTGTGCGACGTGGCCGATGGCAAGTTTGTCTTTAGCCACGGCACGGGCGAGATCCCGGCACCGCGTCCGGCGGGCACGCTCGGTGGCGATACCGCTCCGGCGGCACCGCACACCGGCAACGCCGCGCCCGTGAGCGGCGGCGTGACCTCGGGCCCCGGCGGCATGATGCAAGCCGGTTCCGGCGCGCTGTAGGGCGTGGCGACAATTTGATACGCGCAATCGAGGCGCTCCGGAAAGGGCGCCTCGATTTGTAGAGCTGCGGAAGTTGTGACCGTTGCGCTATACGGTCCACCGTTAGCCGATGATGCGAGGGCGCTCGGCGTTTTCGACTGGTTTATGCACGCAAAGTCTGGGAATATACAAGTCGCATGTCTTACTGTCTAACCAGTTGCGCCAAGGAGGCACCATGGACTACAAGATTACCGGCTACGAGCCCGCCCAGCTGTTCCATTTCTTTGAGGAGGTCAGCGCGATCCCCCGTGGGTCTGGCAACGAGAAGGGCATCAGCGATTTCCTGGTCGCGTTTGCCAAGGAGCGCGGTCTCGATGTGTATCAGGACGAGGTCTACAACGTCATCATTCGCAAGCCCGCATCTGCCGGCGCCGAGAATGCCCCGACCGTGATGCTGCAGGGCCACATCGACATGGTGTGCGACAAGCTGGGCTCCGTTGAGCACGACTTTACGACTGATGGTATCGACCTGGTCGTCAAGGACGGCGTCCTCACCGCTAACGGCACCACTCTGGGCGCCGACAACGGTATTGCCGTCGCTCTGATGCTCACTGTTCTCGATGACGATTCGATCGTTCACCCCGCCCTCGAGTGCGTATTCACCACCGACGAGGAGACTGGCCTGGTCGGCGCCGAGACGCTCGACAAGTCCCAGATTAGCGCCCGCACCATGATTAACCTTGACTCCGAGGAAGAGGGCGTTGCCACCGTCAGCTGCGCCGGCGGCGTCGTCGTTACCTACACCTGCCCGATCGCGCGCGAGCATAAGACCGGTAGTACCCTCACGCTCGACATCTCCGGCCTGCTGGGCGGTCACTCCGGCAGCGATATCCACCTGGAGCGCGGCAACGGCAACCTCATCATGGCCCGCATCATCGACCGCCTGATGGTCGCCGGCGAGCCCGCCATCGTTAGCTTTAACGGCGGCACCAAGGACAACGCCATCAACCGTGAGTGCAAAGCTGTTCTGGTCTACGCCGACCACGCTGCCGCCGAGGCCGCGGCCCAGATCGCAAAGGGCATCATCGCCGACGTCACTGCCGAGCTCGAGGTCTTCGACCCCGGCTTTACCTGCACCGTCGAGATTGCCGACGACGCCGAGGTCGAGGCCATGGACCAGAAGTCCGCGCTTGCCCTCATCCGCGCCCTGCGTCTTGCCCCTAACGGCGTGATTCGCCGCAACGTCGCCACCGACGGCTCCGTCGAGGTTTCCTCCAACATCGGTGTGGTTGCCACCTCTGACGACCAGGTCAAGATTATGCTGTCCCCGCGCTCCTCGATCACCTCGCTGCAGAACGAGTTCAAGGACCGCCTGCAGACGCTCGCCGATGTCCTGGGCTTCGACGCCAAGTTTGAGTTCGAGTATCCCGGCTGGAGCTATGCCGAGCATTCGCCGGTCCGCGACGTCTTTGTCGAGAGCTATCGCGAACTCTTTGGCTCCGAGCTGCGCATCGAGTCCATTCACGCCGGCCTTGAGTGCGGCCTGTTTGCCGAGGCCCTGCACGGCCTGGACGCCATCGCCGTGGGCCCGACGCTCTCCGATGTCCACACTCCGGACGAGAGCATGGAGCTTGCTTCTGCCGAGCGCTTCTACGAGCTGCTCATCGACGTCCTCAAGCGCCTCGCTGCGTAAAGGTTGCGCTAGCAGCAGTTCGAGCCACGTGCTAGCGGATTGCAAATGACATTACGAGAGGGGACATCCGGGCTTTTGCGACGGGTGTCCCCTCTCTTTTGTTTGATAATTGCGAAATTAAGGCCACCTAGTCCATTTCTGCCTTGATGAGGTCGAGGGTGCGCTGGCAGTTTTCGCGGACGGGGCCGAGCATATGCTCGCGCAGGTCCGCCATGCCGGGCAGATCGGCGTATTCGTCCATGACCTCTTCCATGCAAATGGGCACTTCGTAGGCGAGGTCCATCATGGTCGCAAAGCAAAACTTCTCGGATAGCCCGGCATCGGTAAGCGCCGCCTCCAGCACGGGGTCGCCCATACCGTGGTATCGGCGGATAGCGCCTGGACCGATGCGCCCCACACGGTTTTCGCCGCCAACGCTCATGGCGAGGCGCGCTTTTCGCCGCATACGTTCGTATGCCAGCCCAGATGCAACGTCATACATACGGGCCATCATAGCTGTGCCGCCGTTTCCAAGAAGCAGGGAATAGTTCTTCGCATGCGCGTCCGGTGCGCCGATGATGGCGTTAAAGAAAAGTATCTGCGTAAACAGATACAGGTTAAGTTGATGATGGCTCGTATTGACGAGGAGTTCCTGAATATCGCGTGCGGTCGGGCCGCCGTCCGCCGTGTA
This sequence comes from uncultured Collinsella sp., assembly GCA_900552755.1. Classification (GTDB taxonomy): domain Bacteria; phylum Actinomycetota; class Coriobacteriia; order Coriobacteriales; family Coriobacteriaceae; genus Collinsella. The sequence continues at coordinate 3,194 of USAY01000035.1, read as the reverse complement.
CTTTTGGGCGGGCATCACCCCAAGTGCCTGACAGAGGTCTTCTTGATGTAGGCGCCTGATCGTTCCGTCTTTGACTTTCACGCGGTCATAGCGCTCAACAATGAGGGCAGGTTCGTCCTCAAACATACGATATTCGACGTTTGCCGTTGCGATGCCGACGCGCTGGGCGCTTTTCATGCAGACAAACTCATTGAGAGCCTCGAGTTTAAATCCGATAACGCCATTTTTGAAAATATGCGTCGTGGGCGAGGAGCCCATGCATTCGCACCAGCGGCCGTTTATGAACGCGAGCGCGAACTTGCCCTGGTTGCCTCCAAGTGACCAACTTTCATCTAGACCCATCCACGATGCATCGCGGTCATCTCTGATCGACTTGAGACGAAGAGCAATTTCGTGGTTGTCTATAGGGCGGTATTCGCCAGCGCGATGCAGGACGGCGTCGGTATCTTCTTCGGCACAAAACTGCACGCCGCCCGGACAGTCGAGTCCGATATGGCTGAGCAACGCAACGGGATTGTTGGGCCTAACGTCGAATTCGGCGGCAATCGCTTTTCGTTGGTCCTCGCTGTCGGGTAGAAGGCCAAACAGGTACGGATTCATGATCTGTTGTCCGTATGTGCGATTCGATACGGGTATGTTGGTCGATAGGGCTGGCCCGTCATAGTCATGATCGTAGGTAAAGCTGATAAGACCGTTCTCATCTTGCGTGAGCGTTCCAGCAGGCACGCCGCAAATAATGGTCCGAAGTGATGTTCTGGCCATTGGCTATTTCCCTTCGGGCATGGTTTGGCTAGATGCGTTTGTGGCAATCGAGACTCCGAGATTGGACATGGCGAAATCGGCGAAGACCTCGTCGTAGAGTGCGGATGTAAAGGGGGCATCTGCAAGAGCCGGAATGGTTGTGCTGCGACGGTTGCGATGATGAAGACGTTGGGCGTGATGGCGTCTGGAGGTGCTGCAAGGTTGATCAGCGTGCGGGGCGTCGACTGGTTGCTCATTTTTCGTTTCGCCTATATCCCCTTGAGCGGCGAGCGCCAGTCCAAGAGCACCGAAAACTGCCAGCAGCTTGTCGAGCCGAATGCCCGTGGCATCTCCCAGCTCGAGCGATGCGAGCAGGCGTTCCGAAACACCGGCTTTTTTAGCGAGGGCAGCACGGGTGATCCCCTGCGCCTCGCGCGCCTGACGCACGTAGATGCCGGCTTGGCGCGGCGTGGTGATGGGAAGGGTATCCATGGCAATCTCCTAACGTGCAGACTTTTGCATCCTAGTATGACATGCAAAAGTCTGCATGAAAAGGCTCATGCAAAACTCTGCATGAGGCCTCATACGGACGTTTAGTTTTGAAGGGTGTTTTACAGCACCAAAAAACCCAAGTGTTCCAGCAGGATCTTGAGGCCGATAAGGATGAGCACGACGCCACCCACGATGGTGGCGGGTTTTTCGTAGCGCGCGCCAAAGGTGTGGCCGATCGCTACGCCGGCGACGGAGAAGATAAACGTTGTGACGCCGATAAGCGATACAGCGGGCACGATGTCAACCGAGAGCGCGGCGAACGAGATGCCCACGGCCAGGGCGTCGATTGAGGTGGCGATGGCGAGGATCAGGTACTCGCCCAGTTCAATCTTCTCGGCATCCTTGCCGTCGCCTTCATCCTCGTCCTCGGTAAAGGCCTCCCACAGCATTTTGCCGCCGATGAAGGCGAGCAGGATAAAGGCGATCCAGTGGTCGATGGGGCCGATGATGCTCATGAATTGACTGCCAAGCGCCCATCCGATCACGGGCATGCCTGCCTGGAAGCCGCCAAAGAACAGGCCGAGCACTACGGCGACCTTAAGGTTGATCTTCTTCATGCCAAGGCCCTTGCAGATGGATACGGCAAAGGCGTCCATCGAAAGGCCAACGGCGAGCAACACGAGCTCTGCGAGTCCCATAGTCTGGCTCCCTCTCTGCGGGCGGGCCCGCGTGTACCTCTTGGGGGAGTAACAAAAAAGACTCGTGGCGTACGCGTTGCGCGCACAGCCACGAGTCTCGTTCATTAAGGCAAGCCAGGCCGCATCGGCCAGTGTGTTGACTTGCCGCGCCACCGGAGGCGAACCCGATCACGCGACTACTCCCTCATTTATGCGAATCCCGATGCTACCACATAAGCAGCTCATTTGGATTGGGGCTCTCAGCTGTGTTCGCTCATTCTGTAAGCATCGGATTTTGCGGGCGTCACAGGGGCAAACCGTGAGAAACTTATTGACGTTTATGGAGCGTATGCGATGGGAGCGATGCCTTGGATAAGAACGAGCTGCAAAAGCGTATGGAACAGGCCATCCGCCTGACTGCCCCCGGTCAGCCGATCCGCACCGCCCTCGACATGATCATTGCCGGTCACCTGGGCGCCCTTATCTGCGTCGGCGACACCGAAAACGTGCTCGCCGCCGGTAACGACGGCTTCCCGCTCAACATTTCGTTTACCTCGAACCGCCTGTTTGAGCTCTCCAAGATGGACGGCGCCATCGTTATCGATGGCGACCTCACCCAGATCCTGCGTGCCAACTTCCACCTCAATCCCGATCCCTCGCTCGCCACGAGTGAGACGGGCATGCGTCACCGTACTGCCGCTCGCATGTCGGTGCTCACCGATGCCATCGTGATCTCGGTTTCGGCTCGTCGCGCCGTCGTCAACGTGTACGTTCACGGCAAGAGTTACGAGATACAGCCCGTCACCACCATCATGAGCTCGGTCAACCAGCTCGTCGCCACGCTTCAGACCACCCGTCAGTCGCTCGACCGCTCCTTGCTGCGCCTGACGGCCCTTGAGCTCGACGACTACGTCACGCTCGCCGACATCACCGGCATCTTCTCGAGCTTCGAGATCATGCAGCAGGCAAAGACCGAGCTTAAGGATTGCATTGTCAAGCTGGGTAACCAGGGTAAGCTCGTGCAGATGCAGCTCGAGCAGCTCGCGGGCTCCAGCATGGATACCGAATACGACTTGATGATCCGCGACTACGCAAGCGATTCCTCTGAGGCCAACGCCGAGAAGATCCGCGCTGAGCTTGCCCGTATGACGCCCAAGGACTTGTCCGACCCGCAGCATGTGGCGGCAGTTCTGGGCTATGACGACCTGGACGAGGACTCCGTCATGACACCGCTGGGCCTGCGCACGCTTTCGCGCGTGTCCGTCGTGCGCGACGGCGTGGCCG
>USAY01000034.1 GCA_900552755.1 uncultured Collinsella sp. | reverse complement strand
AGAGCGCTTGACTGGCAGTCAAGAGGTCAGGGGTTCGATCCCCCTCGTCTCCACCCGAGCATTGAATGAGGCTCCAACGCAAGTTGGGGCCTTTTTTCATATCTATCGATTTACACCATGTGTTGACTGGGCAGCATCTTGGCGACATACCCATTGTTAATTACGAATATGAATGTTAATAACTTTACGTTTCTGGATAGCAAACCTAGTCTGCAGCGCCAATAACAAAGAGGCCGGGCGTAATGCCCGGCCTCGAAATACTCTGGTGGGCCCTCCGGGATTCGAACCCAGAACCCAGGGATTATGAGTCCCCTGCGCTAACCGTTGCGCCAAGAGCCCTTATGAACGGTGAATGCAATTCTAGCAAAGGCAACTCAGGCCTAATTTCTTCACTTCACGTCGTGAAATACTACCATGCACGAGCAAGTCGCACAACGCAAGATCAAGTTCGATGCTAAACAACAGCTAATCTAGGCCCGTCGCAGATAAGAAGTGTTTTATAAAAAGTTAAGGCCTTAAAATCAGGGCTCCAAGACATTTCAGCGTGAAATCAACCTGATGCCATTTCAAAACCATGCTGGTTTACTACGACGGATTGGCGACCTTCGACCACCGCGTGTTCTCAGTTTGCAAAACCGCAGGTAGAGAGTCCGACGGTTACACGAAAAGGCGTGCGTGGTCGAACATTCAAGATACATCGTAGTAAACCGGCATAGTTCTGAGGCGCAGATGAGGAACGGTTCGCAATCGGACCCGATAATGGGACTGGCGACGCATAGGAAATCCGGTTGCGCGGAGAGGGTCGCGTTCCGCGCGCCAAGTCGGCCGGCGTAGGGGCCGTGCGGGGGCCAGGCGCTCCGCAGGCTGGCCCGGCCCCGCGGGACTCCGGCGCCCGCCCCCCGGAAAGTTTTTCCAAAATTGCCCTTGCATCGCCGTCCGAGTTCCCGTATAGTACTTCTTCGCACGGGGGCGTAGCTCAGCTGGGAGAGCGCTTGACTGGCAGTCAAGAGGTCAGGGGTTCGATCCCCCTCGTCTCCACCCGAGCATTGAATGAGGCTCCAACGCAAGTTGGGGCCTTTTTTCATATAGGCACACAAGGTCAAAGGCGGCACCATGATCCTCCTGGTCGACAAGATCGAAAAAAGCTTCGGCGCGCGCGTCCTCTTTAGCGGCGCGTCCTTCCAGATCAACCCCGGCGAGCGCTTCGCGCTCGTGGGACCCAACGGCGCCGGCAAAACTACCATGCTCAAGATCATCATGGGCATCGACAGCCCCGACGCCGGCCAGGTCCAGTACGCCAAGGACTGCCAGGTGGGCTACCTAGAGCAGGAAACCAACCTGGAGCAAAAGGACACCACCATCCTCGCCGAGGTCATGGCCGCTGCCAAGGAAATCCGCCGCATGGGCGAGCGCGCCAACGAGCTGCAGGCCCAGATCACCGAGCTCTCCGAACAAGGGAAGGACGTCGACGCACTCCTTAACGAGTATGGCCAGGTCCAGGACCGCTTTGAGCACCTGGGCGGCTACGAGCTCGAGAGCAACGCCCGCAAAATCCTGTCCGGCTTGGGCTTTAAGGTCACCGACTTTGAACGCCCGTGCTCCGAATTCTCGGGCGGCTGGCAGATGCGCATCGCGCTCGCCAAGCTCTTCCTGCGCCACCCCGACCTGCTGCTTCTGGACGAGCCCACCAACCACCTGGATCTCGAAAGCGTCCAGTGGTTGCGCGGCTTTATCGCCAACTACGACGGCGCCGTGCTCATCGTCAGCCACGACCGCGCCTTCATGGACGCCTGCGTCGACCACGTCGCCGCGCTCGAAAACCGTCGCGTGACCACCTACACCGGCAACTACAGCAGCTACCTCAAGCAGCGCGAGGACAACCTGGAGCAGATGCGCGCCAAGCGTGCCGCTCAGGAGCGCGACATCGCCCACATGCAGGTCTTCGTCGATAAGTTCCGCTACAAGCCCACCAAGGCCGCCCAGGCGCAGGAACGCATCCGCAAGATCGAGCAGATCAAAAAGGAGCTCGTCATCCTCCCCGAGGGCCACAAGCACATCGACTTTAAGTTCCCCGATCCGCCGCGCTCCGGCGACATGGTCGTGGGCCTGGAGGGCGTCTCCAAGTCCTACGGCAAAAAGCACATCTACAGCGACATCGACCTCAAGCTCTACCGCGGCGAGCACGTGGCACTCGTCGGCCCCAACGGCGCCGGCAAGTCCACGCTCATGAAGATTCTCGCCGGCCTGGAGCCGCCCACTACCGGCACGCGCGACCTGGGCACCAACGTCGGCGTCGCCTACTATGCCCAGCACGCGCTCGAAGGCATGACCGAGTCCAACACCGTCCTGCAAGAGATCGACACCGTCACGCCCAAGTGGACCGTGCCGCAGCAGCGCAGCCTGCTGGGCGCCTTCCTATTTAGCGACAACGATTCCATCGAAAAGCAGGTCCGCGTCCTCTCTGGCGGCGAAAAAGCGCGTCTGGCACTGGCCAAGATGCTCGTGGCCCCCGAGGCGCTCCTGTGCCTGGACGAGCCCACCAACCACCTGGACATCGACTCGGTGGACATGCTCGAAAACGCCCTGCAAAACTTCCCCGGCACCATCGTGCTGATCAGCCACGACGAGCACCTGGTGCGCGCCGTTGCCAACCGAGTGATCGACATCCGCGATGGTAAGGTCACGGTCTACGACGGCGACTACGACTACTACCTCTACAAGCGCGAGGACCTCGCAGCCCGCGCCGCCGCCGAAGCAGCAGGGGAGAGTACGCCGGCCGCGACCAAGTCCGCTAAGGTCACCGCAGCCCAGCCCGATACGCCCGCCGCTGCTTCCAAGCCTGCCGAGGGCAAAAAGACCAAGGAACAAAAGCGCGCCGAGGCCCAGGCCCGCGCTGCGCTCAACAAAAAGCTCAAGGGCGTGCGCAACCAGCTCAAGAAGATCGAGGCTGAGCTCGACAAAAAACGCGCCCGCTATGACGAGCTTATGGAATTGATGGCCAGCGAAGAGCTTTATGCCGATCAGGACAAGTTCAACGCCGCGCTGGGGGAATATAACGGCCTTAAGCAAGAGCTGCCCAAGCTCGAGGACGAATGGCTGGAGCTTTCCACCCAGATCGAAGAGGAGACCGCGCGTGAACCCTCGTAAGGCCGCTGCCGTGGCGATGAGCATCATCGCCATCGCCTGTCGCATCTGCGGCATTTTTATGAGCGCGATGACCGTGCTGCTGTGCTTTAGCGGCCTGACCGCCAAGCTGCAGATCGTCGGCTTTGTCGTTGAGCTTTCGCGCGCACTGCCGAGTGCCATCGCCGGCTACGGCGTCATCACCTCGCCCTTTGGCGGCGTGTTCCGCTTAGATTACGCCATCGTGGCCGTCATCCTGTTTGTGGCCGACTACCTGCTCACGCGCGCCTCGCGCCGCGTCCGCTAGGGGATTGTTATGTCCAGCAGCTACTTCATGAACCTGCTCGCCAGCGCGGTCGCCGTCATCGTCGGCATCGTGATCCACGAGAGTGCGCACGCCGCCGCGGCCTGGGCACTCGGCGATAAGACGGCCCGTTCGCGCGGTCGTGTCTCGCTCAACCCGCTCAACCATATCGACCCGTTTGGCACCATCATCTTGCCGCTGCTCATGCTTGCCGCCGGCGGCCCGGTGTTCGCCTTCGCCAAGCCCGTGCCCGTCTACCTCAACAACCTCAAGCACCCCAAGCGCGATGAGGTCCTGGTTAGCGCAGCCGGCCCCGCATCGAACATCGCCCTCGCGTGCCTTGCGGCCGCCCTCATGCACACGGCATACGGCAACCTCTACACCCACATGTCCTTTGCCCTGGCGTCACAGATCATGAACTTCGGCGCCACGTTTATCGTAGTCAACCTGTCACTCGCGTTCTTCAACCTCATCCCGATCCCACCGCTCGACGGCTCTTCGATCATTGTGCCGTTCCTTAAAGGCAAGGCTCTCAACAACTATTATCGTCTGCAGCAATACGCTATGCCCATCCTCATCCTAGTGCTGTACCTGCTGCCCATGTGGACCGGCATCGACGTGATCGGCCGCTATTTCGACGTTACCGTGTATCCGCTTGCTGAGCAGCTGCTCAACTTCGCAATCGCCGGCATCTAAGGTAAACTTACAGGTCGACCGTGCAAAACGGTCGCAACATGCACCCAAACCGCGCCGCGAAGGCGCCGTCAAAGGAGGTCGAAGATGTCGTATCGCGTGTCGACGCAGGTCTACAGCGGACCGTTCGACCTGCTGCTGCAGCTGGTAACCCGCCAAAAAGTAGATATCGGCGCCATCTCCATCAGCGAGGTGGCCGAGCAATACCTTGCCGAGGCCGAGCGCATCGAGGCGCTGGACCTGGACGTGGCGAGCGACTTTTTGCTGGTCGCGGCAACACTTTTGGACATCAAGGCCGCCTCCTTGGTGCCGCAGGAGGCCCCGCACAAAGTCGATGACGACGATGACGAGTTTGACGAAGACCTCGAGGAGCTCAGCGCGCTCGACGGCGACGCCCTGCGCGAGGTCCTGATCCAGCGCCTGATTGCCTACAAGCAGTTTAAAGGCGCGGCTGCGGCCCTCGGTGCCCGCATGCAGGCCGAAAGCCGCATGCATCCGCGCGTAGCCGGCCCCGACCCCGAGTTTTTAGGCCTTATGCCCGACTACCTGGCCGGCATTACTCTGCGCGGCCTCGCCGTCATCTGCGCCGACCTGGACGGCAAGCGCCAGACCTTCCTGCTGGAGGCCGAGCACGTGGCGCCGCATCGCGTGCCGCTCGACCTGACCGTGGCCTCAGTTGACCGCTTTACCATGGCGCACCAAACCTGCACCTTCCGCGAGCTGTTGGACGGCGATGCCACCACCGAGCAGCTCGTCGTCACCTTCCTGGCCATGCTTGAGCTTGCCAAGCGCGGCTCGCTCACGTTGAGCCAGGACGAGATCTTTGGAACCATCTGCATCAACCGAGTCGAGGGAGCCGAGGCCTATGTGCCCGGCGAGGGCCCCGAGCTCACCGAATAGGAGCCGCAACCATGTCAACCCTTTCCACGCTGGAGGCAAACAGCCTCAAAGGCGCCCTCGAGGCGCTGCTGCTGGTGTCAAGCGACCCGGTGAGTGCGCCCGCGCTGGCCGGCGCACTGGATATCGCCCCCGGCGAGTGCGCGTCGATGCTCGCCGAGCTCAAGGTTGAGTACGAGGAGGCCAACCGCGGCTTTCAGCTGCGCGAGGTCGCCGGCGGCTGGCGCCTGTTTACGCACCCAGCCTACCACGATGTGGTCGAGGCCTATGTGTTGAGCTGGGACACGCAGAAGCTGTCGCAGGCGGCGCTCGAAACCCTGGCCGTGATCGCATACCACCAGCCCGTGACGCGCGAGGTGGTCAAGGGCATCCGCGGCGTCAATTCCGACGGCGTCATCGCGTCGCTCGTGGACAAGGGTCTGGTGCGTGAGCTCGGCCGCGACCCCCAGCGCGGTCAGGCCATCATCTACGGCACGACCAACGCCTTCTTGGAAAAATTCGGCCTGCGCTCCACCCGAGACCTGCCCGACCTAGAGCAGTTTGCCCCCGACGAGCAGTCGCGCCAGTTTATCCGCGAGCGCCTGAGCGGCCGCAGTATTCAGTCCACGCTCGAGGAGCAGGCCGAGGACCTGGACGAAGAGCGCGAACTGATCGATACCGATGTTGAAGATGTTGAGGCAGTCGAGGACTTGGAGACTCTGGTCGTCGACGAGACCTCGGAGGATTTGAATGACGAGGACTAACGAAGTAGGGGAGACGCGCGCCATGGGCAACGCAGTACCCGCAACCGACGCCCAGCCCGTCTATCCGCACACCATGCGCCTGCAGCGCTTTTTGGCGCGCGCGGGCGTGGCGAGCCGCCGCGGCTCGGAGGACCTGATGACCGCCGGACGCGTGACCGTCAACGGTCAGGTCGCGACCGAGCTGGGCACCAAGGTCGACGTCGACCGCGACCATATCGAGGTCGACGGCATGCCCGTCAAGCTCAACCAGGGCGCCGTGTACTTGATGCTCTACAAGCCGACCGGCTACCTCACCACCATGAGCGACCCGCAGGAGCGCCCCTGCGTGGCCGACCTGGTACCGCGCAACCGCTTTCCGGGGCTCTTCCCGGTGGGCCGCCTGGACCGCGACACCACGGGCCTTTTGCTCTTTACCACCGACGGTGATCTGTCGCAGGACCTGCTGCACCCCAGCAAGCACGTCTACAAGACCTATCAGGCGCTCGTGGACGGCCACCTGACCGATCGCGACTTAGAACCGCTCCGCCGCGGCATCGAGCTCGACGACGGCCTGTGCCAGCCGGCGATCTGCCGCGTCATTACCGCGCGCGAGGCCGAGGCCGTAGCTCCCCAGGGCGTCAAGCCCGGCACCACCGCCGTGGAGGTCATCATCCGCGAAGGCCGCAAGAACCAGGTTAAGCGCATGCTGAGCAAGATTCACCACCCGGTAATCCGTCTGCATCGCTGCAACTTTGCCGGCCTGGAGCTCAAGGACGTGGCCAAGGGCTCGTGGCGCGAGCTCACCGACCGCGAGGTACAGGTCCTCAAAAGCGGCGGCATCCCGCCCAAGCAGGCGAGCTCCAAGCGCAACGGCGGTAAGCCCCAAGACACGCCCGCCAGCCACACGCGTCACCACGGCAGCCACGGCTCCGCACCCAAGCGCAACACCTACCGCGAGCGCTACACGGGTTAGGCAACCCGCCGCGCCCCAACACCCGCGAACCATACCAGCACGTCACCCATCGAAAGGAAGCATTGCATGATCGTCGCCATCGACGGCCCCGCCGGTTCCGGCAAGTCCACCATCGCCAAGGAGATCGCCCGCCAGCTGGGCTTTAACAAGCTCGACACGGGCGCCATGTATCGCGCCGTCACCTTCGCCGCGCTCGACCGTGGCATCGATTTGGACGACGAGCCGGCAATCGACGCCCTCGCCGAGCAAATCGAGATCCGCTTTACCAACGGCACCGGCGAGGACACGCGCCTGACCATTGACGGCCAGGACGCTTCGGCCGCCATCCGCACCCCGCAGGTCGACGCCAACGTGTCCAAGGTCTCGGCCTACCCGGGCGTGCGCGCCGCCATGCTCATCCACCAGCGCCGCGCCGCCGAGGACCGCGATATCGTGGCCGAGGGTCGCGACATCGGTACCGTCGTGTTCCCTAACGCGCAGGTCAAGGTCTTCCTGACCGCCGACCCGCGTGAGCGCGCCCGCCGCCGCGTGCTGCAGCGTCACCAAAACGACGCCCAGCCGCTCACGTCCGAGCAGCTCGAAGCCGAGGTCGACGAGACCCTCGACGCCCTTAAGCAGCGCGACAAGCTCGACAGCAGCCGCGAGGTCGCCCCGCTCGTGCCCGCCGAGGACGCCGTGCACGTCGACTCCACCGCCCACACCATCGACGAGGTCGTCTCGATAATCGAGGACCTCATCAACCGAAGGAGGTAGCCCATGCGCCTGTTTAAGCAGACGCCCGAGGACTATTACAACGCCCCCTACGCCGAGTTCCCGGCGCTCATCCGCGGCACCGTCGTCGTAGTCATGGCCATCCTTTGGGCCTTCTCCAAGCTCATGTGGCGCTGGAAGGTCGAGGACGCCGATCTTCTGTTTGAGCGCCAGGAAGGCCGCGGCAGCGTGGTCATCTGCAACCACACCTCGATGGCCGAGCTCCTGGCCGTTGAGACGGCGCTGTTCTTTGGGGGCCGCCGCATTCGTCCCATCTTTAAGTCCGAGTTCGCCAAGAGCAAGATTGTGCGCTGGGCCTTTAGCCGTGTGGGCGGCATTCCCGTCGAGCGCGGCACCGCCGACATGAAGTGCCTGCGCGCCGCTCAGCATGCGCTGCAGCGCGGCGAGGACGTCCTGATCTTCCCCGAGGGCACGCGCATCCGCTCGCGCGAGATCAAGCCCGAGGTCCACGGTGGCTTTGCGCTCATCGCTCAGATGGGCAAGGCACCTGTGAACCCGCTCGCCATCTGCGGCTGGTCCGACATCACGCCCGCGAGCAAAAAGATCATGCGTCCCAAGAAGTGCTGGATCCGTGCCGGCAAGGCCGTCTCGCTTTCCGACGCACCGGCTGGGCTTAAGCGCACGGAACGCCTGGAATGGTTTGAGTCCGAGGCCATGAACCGCGTCTACGCCATGCGAGACGACCTGTGCGCCGAGCATCCGGGCAGGTTCTAGCCATGAGCGAGAACGTGACGAACACCGCCGCAGCTGCGTCTGACCAGGCAAACGCGCCCACCATCGAGATCGCCGCCCACGCCGGCACTTGCTACGGCGTACAGCGTGCGCTCGATATGGCGCTGGCCGCCGCGCCGCAGGCAGGGGAGTGCACTCAGGTCCATACCTTGGGTCCGCTCATCCATAACCCCATCGTGGTGCGCGAGCTTGCTGAGGCAGGCGTCGGTCTGGCCGACACCTTGGACGACGCCGCAACCGGCACCGTGATCATCCGCGCCCACGGCGTGGTGCCGCAGGTAATCGATGCTGCCCGCAAGCGCGACCTTACCGTGGTCGACGCCACCTGCCCCTACGTGAAGAAGGTCCATGTGGCAGCCGAGCGCCTGGTGCGCGAGGGCTACCGCGTGATCGTCGTGGGCGAGCCAGGCCACCCCGAGGTCGAGGGCATTCTGGGCCACGCCGGCAATGATGCGCAGGTCGTGAGCTGTGCCGCCGACGCCGATGCCCTGTCGCTCAAGGGCAAGGTGGGCCTCGTTGTGCAGACCACTCAGACCGCGCAGAACCTCGCCGAAGTCGTGGCCGCTATCACCCCGCGCGTGCAGGAGTTGCGTGTGATCAACACCATCTGCGCCGCCACGAGTGAGCGTCAACAGGCAGCAGCCACACTTGCCAACCGCTGCGACTGCATGGTCGTCGTGGGTGGCAAGAACTCGGGCAACACCCGCCGCCTGGCGCAAATTTGCGCAGACGCCTGCGAGCGCACGTATCACATCGAGGAAGCTTCCGAGCTCCAGGCCGCTTGGTTTGCCGAGGCGCGCCACATCGGCATCACCGCTGGAGCCTCCACCCCACAAGAACACATCGAACGCGCCGTCGCGCGCATCAAGGAGCTTTGCCGCTAACCATGGACCAGACCGTACCCGCATACGCCGCCGAGGTGGCCGATTACGGGCGCAGCCGCGACCCCGAGCCGGGTGAGGGCGCGCTCGTTAAGAATGTGCGTCCCGAATCGCCCGCATGGGATGTGGGTATCGAGCCGGGCATGCGCGTGCTCACGGTCAACGGTGAGGCGCTCACCGACATGATCGTATGGCTTTGGGAGGCCGACGACGACACCGTTGATTTGGAGGTATTCGACCCGCGCGACGGCACCGTCACCCCCGTCGAGCTCGACCGCTTCCCGGGCGAGGACTGGGGTTTGGAGTTCGATGGCCCCATCTTCGACGGCATGCGTACCTGCGTAAACGCCTGCGTGTTCTGCTTTATGACCATGTTGCCCAAGGGCGGCCGCTCCACGCTCTATATTCGCGACGACGACTACCGCCTGAGCTTTTTGCAGGGCAACTTTGTCACGCTTACGAACCTCACCGACGAGGACGTGCAAAACGTCATCCAACGCAACATGAGCCCCATGAACGTGTCGGTCCACGCCGTGAGCCCCGATGTCCGCCGACGCATGATGGGCCGCAACGCCCAGCGCGGCATGGATGTGCTCGAGGCCATCATGGCCGCCGGCATCGAGATTCACGCGCAGATCGTGTTGTGCCCCGGCATGAACGACGGCGAGGAGCTGGAAAAGACCCTGCGCTTTTGCGAGGAGCACGAGCAAATCACAAGCCTGGGCATTGTGCCGCTCGGTTTTACCAAGCATCAGAACCGTTTTAGCTGGTCCTACAGCGACAAGCCCGAGCTAGCGCGCGAGACCATTGCCATGATCCGTCCCTACCAGGATCGTGCCTACGAACGCTTTGGCCGCCACACCTTCCAGATGAGCGACGAGTTCTATCTGGACGCCGGCATCGATCCTCCCGAGGCAGACTTTTACGACGGGTACCCGCAGTACTACGACGGCATTGGCATGATCCGCTCGTATCTGGACGAGACCGACGACGTGCTGGCTACCGACGCAGAGCGTCTGGCCCGCGTCCGCGAGGCCGTCGCCGCCCGCAACCAGCGGCTTCTGTGTCTCTCGGGCGCCAGCGCACGCGACACGGTGGCCCGCTTTGTGGAGTCGCCCCAGGGACTCGCCGGCACCGTCACAGCCATCAAGAACCGCTACTTTGGCGGCAACGTGGACGTGACCGGCCTCATCGTCGCGTGTGACATTCTGGAGCAGCTGCCGCAGAACCTCTCGGGGGTTATGCTCTTTGTGCCTAAGCTCATGTTCAACGCTGACGGCATGACGCTTGACGAGTATCATCGTGACGATTTACTCGCAAGCCTTACCAGTCGCGGCGCCGAGGTTCATGTGGTATCGACCATGCCGCATGAGCTGCTCGATACCCTGGAGCATATCCTTGGCATTGTGCCCGCAGACTCTAACACTTCCACTGACCCTACCCATTAAAGGAGAGCAGATGAAACCTATCGTCGCCGTCGTCGGACGCCCCAACGTGGGCAAGTCCACGCTCGTTAACCGCCTGGCCCAGACCTCGGACGCCATCGTCCACGAGTCCCGCGGCGTCACGCGCGACCGCTCGTATCACACGGCCGATTGGAACGGCCGCGAGTTCACCATCGTCGACACGGGCGGCATCGAACCGCTCAAGAGCGATGACGTGTTTGCCACATCCATCCGCGACCAGGCCCTCGCCGCCGCCGAGGAAGCCGCCGTCATCCTATTTGTGGTCGACGGCCGCACCGGCGTTACCGAGGAGGACGAGTCGGTCGCCCGCATGCTCAAGCGCTGCGACAAGCCGGTCTTTCTGCTGGTGAACAAGCTCGACAACCCCGATCGCGAGAACGACAGCATCTGGGAGTTCTATTCGCTCGGTATCGGCGAGCCCACGCCGCTCTCGGCCCTGCACGGCCACGGCACGGGCGACCTGCTCGACGACATCGTGGCCCTGCTTCCCGAGGAAGAGGACGAAGTCGCCGATGAGTTCCCCGACGCGCTGAACGTCGCCATCATCGGCCGCCCCAACGCCGGTAAGTCGTCGCTGTTCAACCGCATCCTGGGCGCCGACCGCTCTATCGTGTCCAACATTGCCGGCACGACGCGCGACGCCATCGACACCGTCGTGGAGCGTAACGGCAAGCACTACCGCATGGTCGACACCGCGGGCATTCGCAAGAAGAGCACCGTGTACGAGAACATCGAGTACTACTCCATGGTCCGCGGCCTGCGCGCCATCGACCGCGCCGACGTGGCGCTGCTCGTCGTCGACGCCTCCGTGGGCGTTACCGAGCAGGACCAGAAGGTCATGGGTCTTGCCATCGAGCGCGGCTGCGCCATCGTTGTGCTGCTCAACAAGTGGGATCTGCTCGACGACGACCGTAAACGCGAGGCCTGCATGGAGACCATCGACCGCCGTCTGGGCGTCATGGCTCCCTGGGCCCAGTACCTGCGCATCTCTGCCCTCACTGGCCGCAGCGTCGAGAAGATCTGGGCGATGGTCGACGCCGCCGAAAAGACGCGCTCGCAAAAGATCAGCACCTCGCGCCTCAACACGTTCCTCACCGACCTGCGCGAGTTCGGTCATACCGTGGTGGACGGCAAGCGCCGCCTGCGCATGCACTACGTGACCCAGACGGGCGTCAACCCGCCGACGTTCACGTTCTTCGTCAACCACAGCGATCTGGTCAACGACACCTATCAGCGCTACGTCGAAAACCGCATGCGCTCGACCTTCGACTTTGCCGGCACACCCATTCGACTCTTCTTTAGGAAGAAGGAGCAAAAGGATGCATAATCCGATTCTTCTGACCGCCATCTGCGCCGTGGTCTCGTTCTTTATCGGGGCGATTCCGTTTGGTCTGATCCTGGGCCGCGTGTTCAACCACACGGACATTCGTAAGGCGGGCTCCGGCAACATCGGCACCACCAACGCCCTGCGCGTGGCCGGCCCCAAGGTGGCCGCGCTCACGCTGCTGCTCGACTGCCTTAAGGGCGCCATCTGCGTCCTTATCGCGCGTCCGCTCATTGCCGACTTGGGCTATGGCTTCCCCGTGAGCATTATGGCCCCCGGTGCCGCCGGCGACTGGATGCTCGGCGTCATCTGCCTGGCAGCCGTGTGGGGGCATATCTTCTCGCCCTACCTTAACTTCCATGGCGGCAAGGGTATCGCAGTTGGTCTGGGCGTCATCCTCGCCTGGTACTGGCCTATTGGCCTGTCGCTGCTCGGCATGTTTATCGTGGCCGTCGCCATAACCAAGTACGTGTCGGTGGGCTCGCTAGCCGCTGCCATCGGTCTTCCCATCGCTGCTTGCGCGGTCTTTCCGTACAGCAGCCTGGGCCTCAAGTTCTGCATGGCGCTGATCGGAATCACCGTGGTGTGGGCCCATCGCTCGAATATCCATAAGCTCATGGCCGGTAAGGAGTCCAAGCTCTCGTTTACCAAGCGCGTCACCGAGCCCGACGATAAGTAGGAGAGAGTCATGAATGTTGCGCTGATTGGCTCCGGCTCCTGGGGAACCGCCGTCGCCGGCCTTGCCGCCGCGCGAGCCGAGCGCGTGACCATGTGGGCCCATAGCGAGCAGACGGCCGCCGGCATTAACGCCGAACACCGTAATCCTCGCTACCTAGTGGACTATGAACTGCCGACCAATGTTGTTGCCACGACGGATCTGACCCAGGCGCTCAACGGCGCCGAGGCCATCATCTTTGCCGTTCCTTCGACGCACCTTCGCAGCGTGTGCCACCAGGCGGCGCCCTTTATCGACGCCGATACCCCGGCGCTCTGCCTCACCAAGGGCATTGAGCCCGAGTCTGGCCTGCTCATGAGCGAGGTCATCGCCAGCGAGATCGGCAACGAGTCGCGCGTGGCGGCGCTCTCGGGCCCCAACCATGCTGAGGAAATCTGCCGCGGTGGACTTTCTGCCGCCGTCATCGCCAGCGAAGATCCGCAGATAGGGGAGACCTTTAAGGACCTGCTCCTGTCCACGGCCTTCCGCATCTACCTGTCACAGGACATGACCGGCGTCGAGGTTTGCGGCGCCATGAAAAATGTCATCGCGATCGTGTGTGGCATCTCCGCCGGTACCGGTGCGGGCGACAACACGCTCGCCCTTATCATGACGCGCGGCCTGGCCGAGATCAGCCGTCTGGTGCATGCCCGCGGCGGGCAGGCTATGACCTGCATGGGACTTGCCGGCATGGGTGACCTCATCGCCACCTGCACCTCGGAGCATTCGCGCAACCGCACCTTTGGCTACGAGTTTGCCCACGGCGTGTCGCTCGACGAGTATCAGGAGCGCACGCATATGGTTGTCGAGGGCGCCGTCGCGGCCCGCAGCGTCAGCGAACTTGCCCGTTCACTGGGCGTAGACATTCCGCTCACCTTTGCCGTGGAGCAAACGCTCTACAACGGTGTTACTTTGGATAGGGCGCTCGAGATTCTTACCGATCGCGTCCCTTCTCAAGAGTTCTACGGACTCACCGACTAGCGCAGAAAGGCTTCTACCATGGGTTCCATCAAAATCGCTCCGTCCGTCCTTTCGGCCGATATGGCCAACCTCAAGGGCGAGCTCGACAAGATCGCCGGTGCCGACTACGTGCACTTCGACGTTATGGACGGTCACTTTACCGGCAACCTCACCTTTGGCGTCGACATCCTCAAGGCCGTCAAGCGCTCCACCGATGTACCGGTCGACGCGCACCTGATGGTGTCGAACCCCGACGAGACGGTCGATTGGTACACCGACGCCGGTGCCGATATGATCACCGTCCACTACGAGGCTTCCACGCACCTGCACCGCACGCTCACCCATCTGCAGCAGCGCGGCGTCAAGGCCGGCGTTGTGCTCAACCCCGCCACCCCCGTGTGCGTGCTCGAGAGCATCATCGACGTCGTCGATATGGTGCTGCTGATGAGCGTGAACCCCGGCTTTGGCGGCCAGAGCTTTATCCCGGGCACTATCGCCAAACTGCACGAGCTCAAGGCCATGTGCGAGCGCCACGGCGTGTCGCCCATGATCGAGGTCGACGGCGGCATTTCTTCCAAGAACATTGCCGAGGTCGTCAAGGCTGGTGCCAACGTTCTCGTGGCCGGCTCCGCCGTATTTAAGTCCGAAGATCCCGCCGCCGAGGTTGCGCTGCTGCAGAAGCTGGGCAATGAGGCCGCACAGGAGGCATAAACCCTTATGACCGCAGGTCAAAACCGCATACCCGTGAATCTTGACTACGCCGCCTCGACGCCCATGCGCGCCGAGGCGCTCCTTGCGCAGCGCGAATATGACGACAGCGAGCTTGCCGGCGTCAACCCCAACTCGCTGCACTCGCTCGGCCGCAAGGCCGCCGCGCGCCTGGAGGTTGCCCGTCGCGAGATCGCCCATAGCTTTGGCGCACGCGTCCGCCCGTCCGAGATTGTTCTGACCAACGGCGGCACCGAAGCCAACCAGCTGGCGCTGCTCGGTCTTGCCGAGGGCGCTCGTCAGCGCAACCGCAAGCGCAACCGCGTGATCGTATCTGCCATCGAGCACGATTCGATTCTAGACAACCTGCCGCTGCTGCGCGCCGCCGGCTTTACCGTCGACCTGGTGCAGCCCTGCCGCGCGGGCTATATTGAGCCTGCCACGCTTGTCGAGCTGCTAGGCGACGACGTGGCGCTCGTGAGCATCATGGTCGCCAACAACGAGACCGGCGTGGTGCAGCCCATCCGCGAGCTGGCCGCCACCGCACATGCTGCCGGCGCCCTGTTCCACTCCGATGCCATCCAGGGCTATCTGCATATTCCGCTCGATGTCACCGAGCTGGGCGTCGATGCCATGTCCGTCGCCGCCCACAAAATTGGCGGTCCCGTGGCATCCGGCGCGCTTTACGTTAAGACCCGCACGCCGCTGCGCCCCCGCATCTTTGGCGGCGGACAGGAAGCCGGACGTCGCGCCGGCACGCAGGACCTGCGCACGCAGCTGGCCTTTGCCGCTGCCGCTCGCACGCTGGCTCCCCATGTGGCTCAGGAGCGCGAGAAGCTGCAAACCCTTTCCAACAAGCTCTACGCCATGCTTACGGCCCATCCGCGCATTCACGCCACCATGGGCGACTACGAGCAGGTCGACCGTCTGCCGGGTATGGTTTCGATCTACGTCGACGGCATGGACTCCGAGGAGCTCATCATCAAGCTCGACGCCGCCGGCTTTGAGGTATCGGCAGGCTCGGCATGCTCGAGCGGCAGTATGGACCCCAGCCACGTATTGAGCGCGATGGGCATCGGTCGCGAGCAGGCATTGGGCGCACTGCGCATCTCCTTCGATGACCGCGTGAATCCGGGCGATCTGGACGAGTTTGCCCAGACGCTGCTCTCGATCGTAGGCGCAGTATGATCGTCGCCGAGCTTGAACGTGCGCTGCTGGCACGCTATCCCAAGGCGGACGCCGAGGGCTGGGATCACGTAGGACTCTCCGTTGGCGATCCGGCCGCGGAGATCACCGGCGTTGCCTGCGCACTCGATGCGACCGTGGCTAACGTTCGCCGCGCCCAAGAAGCCGGCGCCAACGTGCTGCTGACGCATCATCCCATATACATCAAGGCACCCGAGGCCTTTTGTCCGGCGGATGCCACACGACCCCAGTGCAGCGCGGCCCTCTACGAGGCTGCCCGCTGCGGCGTGAGCATTATTTCGCTCCACACCAATCTGGACCGCTCGCACGAGGCGCGTGCCTGCCTAAGTGAGCTGCTGGACGCCGTGCCCGTGAGCTCGCTGGAGCACGTAGACGACCCCGAGTCGACCGGCCTTGGCGCGCTTGCGACGCTCAACGACCCGTGCACGCTGCGCGATCTTGCCGCACGCGCCGCCACGGCCTATGAAAGCGATCCGCGCGTGTGGGGCGACGCCGATCGCCCATGCCGCTCCATCGCCATTCTGGGCGGCTCCCTGGGAGATTTTGGTGAGCTTGCCATCGCCGCGGGCGCAGATGCTATTGCGACCGGAGAGGCCGGCTACCACGTGGCGCAGGACCTTGCCTTGCGTGGCCTAAGCGTGATTCTGCTCGGCCACGACCGCTCCGAAGACCCGTTCGTTGATATATTGATGAACTCTGCAGTTGACGCCGGGGTCGACCCCCGTCATGCGATTAAAATACTGAACCCTTGCCAATGGTGGACTGTGACA